>CALVAS010000005.1 GCA_944325585.1 Candidatus Gastranaerophilales bacterium | reverse complement strand
GTTCTTCATCCATTCAAACTTGTTCACACATCACACCTCACACTTCACCTTGTACATATCAATCGGCAGACAGGCAGGATTATAAATAATATAATCCCGCAGAGCGGGGCGAATTGCGGACGGAGTGAGTCCGGATAGTTTAACCTGCAGGGCACCGGCTAAAAGCCGGTGCCCTGTTTTTCAATATTTATTCAACATTCTTTGAATGTTAAATATTTTTACCGTACCTGCTCCGGCGTTTTTGTTTTTGATACAATTAAATCAACAAGGAGAGAATAGAATATGGTTGATATAAGAGAAGAATTTATAGAACAGGCAAAAAAACTTTCAAGAGGTGCAGAAGTTTTGCCCGGCGGCATTGAAGAACTTGCCGTAAAATTACAGCACGCAAAAGATACAAATACACCATTAAGAGTAAAACTCGGAATGGATCCGACACGTCCGGATTTACATCTGGGGCATACCGTTGTAATGAGAAAACTAAGAGAATTTCAAAAACTCGGGCATAAAGTTGTTTTGATTGTCGGCGGTGCAACTGCAATGGTCGGCGACCCTTCAGGAAAATCTGAAACCCGTCCGTCACTCACAAAGGAACAGGTTGAAGAAAACGCAAAATCATATTTTGAACAAATGTCAAAAGTTGTGGATGTTGAAAAGGCAGAAGTTACAAACAACGCCGATTGGCTTCACAAAATGAGTTTTACTGAACTTTTGAAACTTGCGGCGCAAATGACTGTTGCGCAGATGATGACACGCGACGATTTTGCAAAAAGATACGCCGAAGGAAAACCGATTTCTGTTCACGAATTTTTCTATCCGCTGATGCAGGCTTACGATTCTGTTGTAATTGATGCTGATATTGAACTCGGCGGAACGGATCAAAGATTTAACACTCTTTTGGGACGCCAAATTCAGGAGGCCTACGGCAAAAAATATCCTCAGATGGTTATGCTTTTGCCTTTGATTGAAGGCACTGACGGCGTTGTAAAAATGTCAAAAACATATCCTGAACACTGTATTTCTCTGACAGACAGCGCAAATGATATGTTCGGAAAATTAATGAGTATTCCTGACACTCTGATTGTAAAATACTTTACACTTTTAACAGATGTTACGGAAGAAGAATTAAAAGAAATCGAAAATGCCCTCAAAAATCCTTCCGTAAACCCGCGGGATTTAAAACTTAAACTTGCATACACCATTACGGAAGAATACCACGGCAAAGAAGGTGCTGAAAAAGCTCAGGCTGAATTTATCAACGTTGTTTCCAACAAAGGACTTCCGTCAGATATTGAAGAAGTTAAAGTCGAACAGGGCAAAAACATTCTTGACCTTCTGGTTGAGTTGAATTTTGTCCAAAGTAAAGGTGAAGCCAAACGTTTGATTCAGGGCGGCGGAGTAAAAATAGACGGCGAAAAAATTGCCGATATGACTTATACTCTGAACTTTACTGACAGTGTAATATTGCAGGCAGGAAAACGTAAATACGCAAAACTTGTAAAATAGTGAAGCGTGAGGCAGGCGGCTTTATATTTCATAATTCCTCATCCTTCACTAACCAACCAAAGGATTAATTGATGTTCACAATACTAAAACGCGGAATTACAAAAGTAAAAGAAGACATAAAAGTTATTTACGACAAAGACCCTGCCGCAAATAATCTTCTTGAGGTAATTTTATGTTATCCGGGACTTCACGCACTTGTTGCATACCGTTTTGCACACCGGTTGTACAAGTGGCATATTCCGCTTATACCAAGAGTAATTTCGTATATTACCCGAATAATAACAGGTATTGAAATTCATCCGGCGGCAAGAATCGGCAGAAGATTTTTCATTGACCATGGCGAAGGTGTTGTAATAGGCGCAACAACCATAATTGGTGATGACGTTCTGATATATCAGCAGGTGACACTCGGCGGAACAGGAAAAGAGCAGGGGAAACGCCACCCGACTCTGGGAAATAATGTAATTGTCGGCGCAGGGGCAAAAGTGTTAGGAAACATTACTCTGGGGGATTATGTAAGAGTCGGGGCCGGCTCCGTTGTTGTGGAAGATGTTCCTGAATACTCAACTGTCGTCGGGGTTCCGGGGAGAGTTGTCCACAGAAAAATCAAAGACAAAAACGGAGTTTTGATGCACAACAGAATTCCGGATCCAGTCAAATGCGAATTGAACAGACTCAAATATGAGGTTCTGGAGTTGAAAGAAAAGTTAGAAAAAATTGAAAATAAATAGAAAGGGGTATAATTATGTATCACGTTTACACAGAAAAAAATTACTCAGAAATCACAAGAACATTAATCGGTGACTATAAAGATTATGATGAAGCAATGGATGCAGCAGAAAAAGCAATTGAAGGCAAACCGGAACTTAATTACATAGTTGAGGAAACAGACGGACACTTCAACAGCTACGGCGAACTTGTTGCGGAAGTTGTTGCAAAATCATAATTATTCTTCTAAAACATTTATTTAATATCTAAGGGCTTGTCATCTGGTGAAAAGAATTGATGTGTGTGAGTTACTTCATCATAAGATTCAAGATATGTTATTGTCTTGCCTTCATTATCATAGTAGGTCGTAATATTCATTTTTTCATCAGGATATTCTACAGAAGAAGAACTAAGAGTTCCATCTTTTCTGTAATTTGTACCGTTTATAAAATCTCCGGTTACAGGATTATAATTATCGATAAACTTTATTGTTTTGCCGTCTTCGTAATACCAGGTAAGCTTTGTACGTTGTCCATTTTCAGAATTGAATTCTTCAATAAAGTCAAAGCCGCCCAATAATACATTATAAGATATATCTTTAATACGATTTCCGGTTATTCTGTCATATTTCGTTTCTGATAAAATTGTTTTACCGTCTTTATAGTAAAGTGTATGTTTTATAAGATTGCCCGTTTTTGGATCAAAATCGTCTATATGATGTATATTGGTACTGCCGTTTTTGTAAACGGTTTTTCGTTTAAGGTTCCCGGTTTGAAAATCATATTCTTTTATTGATACTTCGTTATTTGCAAGAGATCTTGCATTACGAGAAAACGCTTTTATAAAATCAATAGTTTTCTGACTCGGCCCGCTGCTTATAGATTCATTTTTGTCGTAATTTGATTTTTTATCTCCGTTGAAATTTGGCTGTTTAGAAATTGAATAATTATATTTTGGTGTAATAGGGCTGATTCTCATATACAATGACCTTTCTGATTTCTTAATCCGTTATGTTCAATATTAAAACTGAAATACATTTTTTTTGCATTTTATCAAAACATATCATCCTTTAATTTTACATTATGTAACAAACATTTGTGCTAAAATTCAGATTAAATAAATAGGAGAATAATATGAAAGCTGTTGTATTTGATGAAGGGTTAAAGTTAGTAAACGATTACGAGAAACCGGTGCCGAAAAAAGGCGAAGCGTTGATTAAAGTGACGCTTGCCGGAATTTGCAATACGGATTTTGAAATCACAAAAGGCTATATGGGCTATAAAGGAATTCTCGGGCACGAAGCCGTCGGAGTTGTGGTTGATGTGAACGGAGAGGATAAATCTTTAATCGGCAAACGTGTAGTTTCCGAAATCAGCTACGGCTGCAAAGAACCTGATTGTCCGTATTGTGCCGAAAAACTTTACCGCCACTGCCCGAACCGCCATACACTAGGAATCTGGAGAAAAGACGGCTGTTTTGCCCAGTATTTTACAATGCCTGTTGAAGTTCTTTTTGAAGTTCCGGACAATGTAGCGGATGAGCAGGCTGTGTTTGTTGAACCTCTTGCGGCAGCCTGCGAAATTACAGAACAGCTTCACATAAAACCTTTTGAAAAAGTAATTGTTCTCGGGGACGGCAAACTGGGGCTGATTACGGCATTGACTTTGAACGCACAAAATATTGATGTAACTTTAATCGGAAAACATCAAAACAAACTCAATATCGCAAAAGCACAGGGGGTTGAAACAAAACTTTTGAATGATTTAAAAGTTGAAAAAATATATGATGTTGTCGTTGAAGCAACAGGTTCAATTTCAGGATTTGAAACTGCGCTTGCGCTCACAAAACCCCGCGGAACTTTAGTTTTAAAGAGTACAGTCGCCGCCTCAAAAGAGTTTAATCTTGCGCCGGTTGTAATTGATGAAATTACTGTTCTCGGCTCCCGCTGCGGTCAGTTCGGGCCTGCTTTAAGATTGTTAAAATCACAAAAAATTGATTTTACTCCTCTTATTTCCGCCAGATACAAAGCAGATGATGCAATCAAGGCGTTTGAAAAAAATAAAGAAAAAGAAACTTTGAAAGTTTTATTGGAATTTTAAACAATTTTGGGATAATATTAAATCATGGCTTACGAAGGGAAAAAAACAGTAAAACTGCTGGATAAATACATCTTAAGACAAGTCATTGAAATGTTTTTGATGGGCGTTTGCGTATTTACGTCAATCATTTTCGCCTCCGACACATTCATTACATTAATCAAACAGATTTCCCACTTCGGAATCCCGTTTAAAGTTGCCTTAATGATGATTATTCTGAACCTCCCGCAGGTAATTGTTATGACAATTCCGATGGGCGTTCTGCTTGCCACCGTTATGACATTAAACGGACTGAGTTTAAAATCGGAAATCACAGTTATGAGAGCCTGCGGAATCGGACTTAACAGAATTGCAAAACCAATCTTCATTTTTGCGGTTGTAATGTCTATTTTCAGCTTTTTTATTAACGAAACAATTGTTCCTGTTATGACAAAACAGTCAAAAGATTTGGCACTATGGGCATTAGGACAAAAAAATATTCCAGACGGTAAACAGAATTTTGTTTTTAAAGAATTAAGCAAAGAAGGCACTTTAAAACGGCTTTTTTATGTGGGATATTGCGAAGACAAAATCCTTCACAACATAACACTTCTTGACACCTCAAAAAACGGTACAATACAAATTCTACAGGCAGATGAAGGGAAAACAAGTCCTGAGGGATGGAATTTCCAGAAAGGCGCCGTTTATACAGTCGGTGAGAACGGAAAAGTTTTGAATACCGCATTGTTTGAAGATTCCACAATGCGCTTCGGAATGGATTTGTCAAAAGAAATGAACAAAAACATGGCAAAAGAAATGAACTTTTCGCAACTTGTCAAATATCTTTCAAGCGGTACAGGCCAACTGGATGCAAAACAAAAAAACATTCTTGTCATTGAGCTTTACGACAAACTTGCACTGCCTTTAACAACAATCGCTCTTGTTTTAATCGGTGTTCCGCTTGCGATAACACCGCCGAGAGTACGATATAACCGCGGATTTTTGTTCAGCATTCTGATAATCTTTGCCTATTATCTCATCCGCGCACTATCAATCTCATTTGGCGAAGCGGGTTCTATCGCACCGTTTCTGGCAGCCTGGATGCCGAATATTGTTTTGACGATTGCAGGTCTGGCGCTTTATTACAAAAAAGTTTACACAATCGAATAAAAACGCAAAAAAATCTTTTGCCGTTTTTTAGGATAAACGAACATGAACGAAAACTTCTTTTCAGGCAATTTCAAAAGACTAAACGATTATGATTTGAACATCCTCAATGACAAAACTTTAAAGGAAGTGGATGACGAATCTTTGCGTCTTGAAATTTTGATAAATGAAAAAGAAGAAGCGCTTGAAAAACTTAACGAAAAAATTAAAGGACGCGAACTTTTAGGCAAACTTCTGGATGTTATGGAACTAAAACTTCAGGCAAAACATCTTGAAAACGAAATTAAAGAATTGAAAGAAGAGTTTGCTAAAAAGAATTTTAAAATGCGCTTAAAAACACAAAAGCCTAAAGTCAAGAAGAAACTTCCGGTAATAATACGGATTCAAAGATTTATTTCAAGAAAACTTTTTGCAAAAATTTCCAAAAAATTCAAATCAATTGCGGACTTGAGCGAGTCGCTGGACACGCTTGAAAGCATTAACGAAAACGTTGACGAACTTATACAAATGAAGGTTCCATACGGCGAAACAAAAGCCAATTATGAAAAACTTACGGCATATTTGTACCGCGCAAACCGAATCCACTCCGAAATTGCAAAGAAAATGAACCGCATTTCCTGATTGCAAAATTTCGTGTAAGTTCCCAGAATTATTATGTTTGCTCATGTTCATTTTTGTAGTAAAATATGAGTGTTAAAGTACTATTTTTTAAACAGAAGGAAGAGAATATGAAAACACTTTCACCGTTACAAATTGAAAGACTTAAGTATCAACCGAAACTTCCTGCCTGCCTTGCTCTTGGCATTAACAGCCTTGAGATGGTTGAGGGAGATGCAACAGAATCCGTAAGAGATCAGGAACAAATCAAAAACTTGTTCAAAAACACTTACGGCAAACCGGTTGTAACTTTTAAAAATTCAATTTCAATGTCAGTTTCAGAACCGAAAAATGTCGGCGTAATTCTTTCAGGCGGACAGGCTCCGGGCGGACACAACGTTATTGCAGGTTTGTATGATGCATTAAAACAAGCAAATTCATCTAACAAACTTTACGGATTTTTAGGCGGCCCGTCAGGAATTATCGACGGAAAATACGTTGAATTTACTGATGAATTTATTGATCAATACAGAAACACAGGCGGATTTGATATTATCGGTTCAGGCCGTACAAAACTTGAAACAGAAGAACAATTCCAAAAATCATTGGAAGTTTGTAAAAAATTAAATATCAAAGCTGTTGTAATTATCGGCGGCGACGATTCCAACACAAACGCAGCACTTCTGGCTGAATGGTTTGTAAAAAACAACACAGGAATTCAGGTTATCGGATGTCCAAAAACTATTGACGGCGATTTGAAAAATGATCAAATCGAAATTTCATTCGGTTTTGATACAGCGACAAAAACTTACGCAGAATTAATCGGAAACATTCAAAGAGACGCAAATTCCGCAAAAAAATACTGGCACTTTATCAAAATTATGGGAAGAAGTGCATCTCACGTAGCATTGGAAGCGGCTCTTCAAACACAGCCAAATATCACAATGATTTCCGAAGAAGTTGAAGCGAAAAAAATGTCACTTGAACAAATTATCAATTACATGACAAGTATTATCGTTAAACGTGCCGATAAAGGTAAAAACTTCGGTATTGCAATTATTCCGGAAGGTTTGATTGAATTCATTCCTGAAATGAAGGCAATGATTGCAAATTTGAATGATATCATGGCAAGTTTGGAATCTGATCCGAACTTTGTAAACGCAACAACAATCAGAGAAAAATTTGATATTGTTGAAAACAGACTTGATGAAGCAAATGCAAAAGTTTACAACTCACTTCCGATATTGATTAAAGGTCAGCTTCTTGCAGACCGCGACCCGCACGGAAACGTACAGGTTTCAAAAATCGAGACGGAAAAATTGTTAATCGAAATGATTGAAACAAGACTTGATGAATTGAAATCACAGGGTGAATATATCGGTAAATTCTCTGCACAATCACACTTCTTCGGATATGAAGGCAGATGTGCATTCCCGTCAAACTTTGATGCTGATTACTGTTATTCATTAGGATTCAATGCATTTGCATTAATCAACTTCGGATTGACAGGATATCTTTCATCAGTAAGAAACCTTACAAAACCTGCAGATGAATGGGTTGCAGGCGGAGTGCCTTTAACAATGATGATGAATATGGAAAAACGCCACGGAGAAATGAAACCTGTTATTCAAAAAGCTCTTGTTGAACTTGACGGCCCTGTTTTCAAACAGTTGGA
The DNA here is from genome assembly GCA_944325585.1 of Candidatus Gastranaerophilales bacterium. Lineage (GTDB taxonomy): Bacteria > Cyanobacteriota > Vampirovibrionia > Gastranaerophilales > Gastranaerophilaceae > Scatenecus. Next base: position 39,483 of record CALVAS010000005.1, on the reverse strand, counting down.
AGAAAACAGAGAAGAATGGGCAATGAATGACAGATATTTGTTCCCCGGAGCAATTCAGTATTTCGGCCCTGCTTGCGTATGTGATACAACAACTTGCACTCTTCAATTGGAAAGAGGCAAATCACTGATTAATGCATAAGGTTTAACCGATTTTCAGGCGGCAATTGCCGTTTGAGAGATTGAGGGATTTACGAGGCGCCAGCCCTGCGGCTGGCGCCTCGTTTATTATTCTTAAAAAAAAAGTCCTTTCCAGGAAAGTGAGCACAGAAAGGACAAAAAAAAATTTTTTTGGAATTAAGAATTCTTATAAAATGTAGACCAATTATTAATATATACTAACAAAAATATGTTGTAAATTACCCATTTAGGTAATAAATTACAAATTGATGTAATTATACTACACATTTTTTATCATGAGAATATGATAAAAAATAGACTTTCCATAATAATCGGTGAAAAACGAATTAAATTTCACGAGATTGTTAAACTAACAGGAATTAGTAGGAAAACCTTATATAATATTTATCATGACAAAACCAGAGGAATTGATTTTGCAACGCTTGACAAACTCTGTTTTGCTCTCGATTGCACCCCGAACGATTTATTCAGATATATTCCTGATGACCTTCCCGACAAACATTTATATGAAGACTAAATCTTCTTGTCCGTCGACTCATCAACCCCCAGCCCGAACATTGCAAAATCATATTTTGACGGGTCGTCTGCGTCAAATTTTTTGAGATTTTCCGTCAATTCCAAAACTGCTTTAAAATCATTTTGTTTCCGCGTCAAAAGCCCCATCTCCCGCGAAATTCTTGCAACATGCACATCCAGCGGTATCAAAAGCTCAGACTTCGGCATAAAATTCCAGATACCAAAATCAACAGGCGGTTTTCTGACCATCCATCTTAAATACATACACATCCTTTTCATAGCACCGCCCTTTTTAGGATCCGGAATCATAAAATAAAAACCCTGACCGGCATTTTCGGAAGCACGTGAATAAAAATAATCCGTAACAACAGTAAACATTCCGCCTAAACGTTCGCCTGATACTGATGCATCATTCAAATTGTATCCGTATTTAAAAAGCTCCTCCAATCCCCCGTCTTTCTCATACAGCGCGCGCATAATACCAAAAATCTCCGCAAAATCAGCAGGTTTTCCAAAACGGTAATTGAAATCGCCAAGAATTTGCGGTTCAAAATTCAAAATAAAATTTAACGGTTCATTCTCTGCAATTTTAAAAAGTTCATCAAGTTTTTTAAGAAAAACTTTGCGGCTTCCGTATGCAATAAGAGAAGCGATAAATCCAGCAATTTCAATATCTCTTTTATCAGTAAATTTATGCGGAATACTTATCGGATCCGGATTTATAAAATTCGCCGTCTCATATTTTTTAACAAGTTCATCCATTTTTTCTTTTGTAATCATCTCAGCCTCGCAAAAAATTCTTTCAAAATTTCGTCGCACTCTTTTTCACAGATTCCGCCGTAAACCTTTAGTTTTGTGTCGGAAAAATTCCTTAAATCTATTACAGAGCCAAACGCTCCGTATTTCAAATCGTATGAACCGAAATAAACAGTTTTTAATCTTGATTGTAAAATTGCCCAGGCGCACATAGGACAGGGTTCCAGCGTCACATAAATCTCACAATCCTCAAGACGCCATCTGCCGAGTTTTTGTGCCGCCTCTCGTATTGCAAGGATTTCAGCATGAGATGTGACATCGTTTTCAGCTTCTTTCCGGTTGCAGGCAGCAGAAATCACCTGACCATCCTTTACAACAATTGCAGCCACCGGAATTTCAGAAGATAAAATGTTCCTTCTCAAAAACTCAATTGCTCTTTTCATTCAACACCTCATCCGAAGATGCAAGCTGCAATGTGACCTCTGCACAAAATCCGATATTTTTGTCCGAATGAAGTTCTATTGTTCCGCCCATTGCCTCGACAAGACCCTTTACAATAAATAAACCAAGCCCCGTACCTCTGGTAGTTCTTGTCGTGTTATCATCAAGACGTACAAACTTTTCAAACAATCTTTTCAACTGTTTCGGCGGAATAACATCACAATCATTTTGTACAAAGATTTTTGCTTTGCCGTCCGCAACCGCCGTATCTACCGTTATAACAGTATCAGGTTTTGCGTATTTTACGGCATTTTCTATCAAGTTTACAAAAACCTGTTCAAGTCTGTTTTTATCACCTGAAACAGCCGGAAAATCTTCTGTAATATTAACTTCAATTTGTTTATTATCTTTGTTTTTGACTAAAAATCTTGCGGTTTCAAGAACTTCAGGCAAATAGACGCTTTCAACAATTGTTTTCAACCTCATACCTTCAATATCCGGAATCGTCAGCAAGTCTTCTATAAGACGCTTGAGCCGCTCAGATTGTTCCCTTATTATTCGTAAAGATTTTTGTCTGGTTTCCTCATCTATTGTAATATCGTTCCGCATAAGACGTGATGTGTATCCCTGAATACTTGTCAGCGGCGTTCTCAATTCATGACTCACAGTGTCAATCAAGTTAGAACGAAATTCATTCAATTGCTTGAGTTCTTTGTTATTCTTTTTTAACTGTTTGTAGGATTTGTGAATCTCGCTTGCCATACGGTTAAATTCATAAGCCAGAAACACAATTTCATGCGGTGTAAAAGCTGTTACAAGAAGTCTTATCTGACGTTCGTAATTACCTTTTGAAAGTGCAATTATCCCCTTAAACAATTGTCTGATATTGATATAAAGATAAAATGTATAAAGTGCTGTTATAAAAAGAATTACCAGTGTTGCCGCAACAATGGAAAGAATTATTTTCAATCTGTTTTCGTTAATTGCGCGGTTGGTTACATATTCTGTCGTATTAACGATAATTGTTATTTTAGGATTAGTTTTTGTTACATAAACCAGCGGCTGGTTTTTAATGTCGCCAAAAATTACGGGTTTTCCCACACGCAAATTTTTTGGAAGCAGTGACATTGTTTTTTGAAAATCTTCGTCATTAAAATTGTGAGCCGCAATAAGTTTGCTGTCGTCTGTCAGAACATAAATCTGTCTGCTGTCATCCTGCAATGAGTTAAACAGTTCATCTTTAAGTTCGACAAGTGAATATGTTGCAACAAGAACTTCGCCGGTTTCAAGCGGAACTGAAATCGTTGCTTTATTTTCCGCCTTGTTTTTATCATGAATCAGATTTGCTGCGTTTTGGTTTTCCGCGATAACAAGATCTTCGCAATTTTGAAGATTTTGTTTTACATCCTGAAGATATTTTGCACGCCGAGAATGGGATTTAAAATATTTCAAAGAAAACGCAAGCTGTTCCATGTTACCGGTGACTGTATCAGTAAAGAAATCAATCTCATCGGAAACCATATTTGCGATTAAAACAGCGGTTTCTCTAAGCTGATTACGCATTGAATGCTGGTTTACATTGTTTATGATAAATCCGCTGACCGACATCGGAATCAAAACCGCAAAAAAGAAAACAACCGCTATTTGTTCAACTATTTTCAGACGTTTTAATTTAAAAAATTTCATACGTTTAAGCATCTCCGAAAGGAGTCAGTTTATATCCGACATTTGTCACAGTATGAAGGTATTTTGGAATTTTCGGGTTGGGTTCGATTTTGTTTCTCAAACCTCCGACATGCACACGCAGCATTCGAACATCTTCGTCACTGTCATAGCCCCAGACTTCATCCAGCAATGTTGCAAGAGTAACCGGATTGTTAAAATGCTGCATCAGACAGTACAAAATTTCAAACTCCGTCGGTGTAAGTTTCACGCGTTTATTTATTACAACGGCTTCAAGAGTATCGGGAAAAATTTCTATATCTCCGACTTTCAGAACTTCATTTGACAAATCATTTGAATCTTCAACCTGATTTCGCCGCAGCAGAACACGGATTCTAAGCAAAACCTCGCGGATATCAAAAGGTTTCACAAGATAATCGTCCGCACCGCAGTCAAAGCCTTCTGTTTTATCGTCAATCGTACCTTTTGCAGTCAACATAAGAATAGGGATTGCAAGTTTTGCCTGACGAATATTTTTGCAGACATCAAAACCGTTCATCTTTGGCATCATAACATCCAGAAGAATTAAATCATACGCGTTGTTTAATGCTTTATTAAGCCCTTCCATCCCGTCGCTTGCCGTATCAACAAAATAACCGCTCTGAGAAATATCAAACTCTAAAAGATCACGGATTTCATCATCATCATCAACGATAAGTATTCTTTTCTGAATTTCACTCATTACAATACCCCTTCTTTTATTTGATTTTACAAAATACAGGCTCTCTTTGCAATAAATTATAAAGATTTGAAAACGGATATTTTGTATATAAAACTCTTTGTATATAAAAATCCCGCCTGTAAAAAGCGGGATTTTAATTTGTCCAATTTATTAAATTTATTTTTTCTTTTGGATATCAGGAATTTTGTCTTCATTTTGCTGTGCTTCAGCCTGTCCTTTAGGATCCAATTGTTTTTGAACTTCTGCCTGAATGTTTTCGGGGTTGTAAGAAGGATCTACAAACTCGATTGTCGCATTCTTTTTCAAAGATTCAACCAGATTATCAATCAACTCAACTTGTTTTTGATTTTTCAAATATTCTTTGATATCCTTTTGAACTTTTTCAAACGGCTCTTGACCTGCAGCTTTTCTGTCGGTTACGTAGATAATGTGATAACCGTACTGAGTTTGAACAAGACCTGATAAAGTATTCGGTTTGAGGGCAAAAGCGGCTTTTTCAAATTCAGGAACCATTTTTCCTTTCGGGAAGAATCCCAATTCTCCGCCGTTATTTGCAGAACCAGGATCTTCTGAATTTTCTTTTGCAAGTTTTGCAAACTGAGACGGATCTTTTTTAGCTTCTGCTAAAAGTTTTTCTGCTTTATCTTTTTTCTCTTTAATTTTTGCATCAACTTTTGCCTTCAAGTCAGCTTCTGAAAGCTCTTTACCTTCATTTTCCGCTTTTACAAGTTCTTCCAAATCTTTTCTGTTTGCTGCAATAAGGATGTGAGATGCTTTAACTTGTTCTGGGTATTTAAATCTTTGAATATTTTGATCATAGAATTTTTTTGCATCTGCATCTGTTACATCAGAGTTGCCCAATTGTTCGGCAAGTTTTTTGAGTTTAACCTGTTCTGCGATATCTTTTCTGAATTGAGCGGAGCTCATTCCGTTTTGTTTCAAGATATTGTCAAGCTGCTCTTTTGATCCGACTTTGTCAATAATATCTTTGATTGCATCTTCAGTATCTTTGTTTGTAATTTTGATACCGCGTTTTTTAATTTCTTCATCAAGAAGTGTTTTTACGATTAATTCGTTAACAACACGTTCTTTAATCAGGTTAATCAGGAATGTATTTTTTCCGTTTTTCAAATCAACGCCCATTCTTGAGAACATTGAGTTGCCGATTGCCTGATCCATTTTTTCATCAAACTGTCCCTGCGTAATTTTGCTGTCATTGATTTTAATAATGGCATTTCCGCCTTTTAAACCGCATCCGGTAAACAAAACCGCAGATACCGCTAATGTAACTAAGAGTTTTTTTCCCTTCATAATGTCTCTCTTTCTTTTAGTATGTAAATTCATGACTGATTTTATGAATATAATAAAACAAATCCGTCAAAATGTTAAATACTTCATCAAAATTCATATATGCATTATTTAAAAGCAAAATGGAATTACCCTCCTGGCAGGACTTCGGGGCTATTGTAAATTTTATTTTCTTCAGGATATTAGAAGGAAGTCCTCTTTGAATAATTTTCCATTCACCTTCAAGAAACGGCATATAAATTCTTATATTATCACTGGTTTCACGGATAAGAGAAATTCCGACATCTGTTGCGGCAAGGCGTATCCGTATAAGTTTGATTAAATTCTCAACACTTTCGGGCGGCTTTGCAAACCTGTCTTTCCATTCTTCCGTAATGTAATCCAATTCTACATCATTTTTTACATCCGCAAGCCGTTTGTATTCAATCATTTTCTGTTCGGCCGAACCAACCCACTCGTCAGGTATAAATGCAGTAACATTGATATCAACAATCGCAGGGTTGTTTTTGTTTACGACTTCGCCCTGAAGCTCTCTTACCGTTTCATCAAGAAGTTGGCAGTATGTGTCGAAACCGACATTAATCATATGCCCGTGCTGCTTGGTGCCTAAGATATTTCCGACTCCTCTAATTTCTACATCTCTCATTGCAATTTGATAACCGCTTCCGAGTGTCGTGAATTCTTTGATTGCTTTTAATCTCTGGAATGCTTCTTTTGTAATTTCTTTGCTCTGTTTGTAGAAACAGTAGCAGTAAGCCTGTCTTTGCGAACGCCCGACACGTCCTCTTAGCTGGTAAAGCTGCGCAAGCCCGAAACGGTCTGCATCATGGATTATCATAGTGTTTGCGTTCGGAATATCAATACCGTTTTCGATAATCGTTGTTGCAAGAAGGATATCATATTCATGGTTTGCAAAATCAACTATCACTTTTTCTAACGCTTTTTCATCCATCTGCCCGTGCCCGACGGCAATTCTGGCATTCGGTACAAGCTGCTGAAGCTGATATTTGAATTCTTCAATAGTTTCAACACGGTTGTAAAGATAGAAAACCTGCCCTTCTCTGTCAAGTTCGTGGATAATGGCATTTTTAACCATTGTTTCATTCCAGACTCCGACGTAAGTTTTAATCGGAAGACGGTTTTTAGGCGGGGTGTTGATTATTGACATATCCTTTATGCCGGAGAGTGACATGTAAAGCGTTCTTGGAATAGGTGTAGCCGACATTGTAATTATATCAATGTTTTCTCTGAATGCCTTCAATTTTTCTTTATGTTTTACTCCGAACCTGTGTTCTTCATCAATTACAAGAAGTCCTAAATCCTTAAACACAATTCCTTCCTGCAAAAGCCTGTGTGTGCCGATTACAACATCACACTCGCCGATTGCAAGTTTTTTTACGGTTTCTTTCTGCTCTTTATGGGTGCGGAAACGGGAAAGAAGTTCAACATTTACTCCAAATGGCTTAAACCTTTCGCTCATTGTCTGAAAATGCTGAAGCGCAAGAATTGTTGTCGGAACGATTACGGCAACCTGTTTTCCCGAAGTTACTGCCTTAAAAATTGCTCTCATTGCAACTTCAGTTTTTCCGAACCCGACATCCCCGCAGATTAGTCTGTCCATTGGTTTGTCGCTTTCCATATCCGCTTTAACTTCGGTAATCGCCTTCATCTGGTCAGGAGTTTCGGTGTATTCAAAAGCTTCCTCCATTTCCACCTGCCAGTTGGTATCAGGCAAAAATGCAATTCCCTGCTGCATCTTGCGCCGTGCATAAAGCCTCAATAAATCATATGCAACCTGTTCGACTTCTTTTTTAACTCTGGCTTTTGTATTTTCCCAATCTTTGCCGCCCATACGGGAAAGTTTCGGCTTAATTGAACCTGAGCCTCTGTATCTTACAAGAAGGTTAATCTGCTCTGCCGGAATGTGCAGTCTGTCTTTTGCAGCATATTCTATTGTAAGGTAATCCTTCAACTGCCCGTCGATTTCCTGCTGGCTCAGACCTCTGTAAATCCCGACACCATGAATACTGTGGACAACGTATTCACCCTCTTTGATATCATTAATATTTTCGATATATTCCGGTTTTTCTTTGTAATAAGATTTGCGTGAGGCCGTAACTTCTTTAGAACGTTTGTTAAATAATTCACGGTCAGTAAAAATTATTGTCTTAAAATCCTCAAGAATTCCGCCGTGAGAAGTTATGCTGTCAGTGAATTCAACAATTTTAAAAACTTCTCTTTCCTTCAGAATTTCTTTAACACGTTCTTTGTAGTCGGTTGCTATCACAATATCATAGCCTGCATTTTCTTTTATAAACTGCGAGATATCATCAAGATTTGCCTCGAAATTTTTGAGAGGAAGAGTATTAAATTCAACAATTTCATCCATTTCATCATCAAGAAAATTGTTAAATCCTATCTTCACAAAACCCGCAAGTTTTTGTATAAAATCTTCAAAAACAACATGGTTCCGCTCTTTCAATTCATAATGAAGTCCGAGTTTAAGGTTTTCGGCAATCTGGTCTTCGTAAGCTGCATCAAAACTCTCAAACCGTGAATAGACTTCCGCGGTTTCATCAATTATGACAACATAATCCCTCAAATAATCCAGAACAGTCACCAATTTTGGATTGAAATAACTCTGATAAACATCAATTCCTTCAAAATACCCCTCTTCCTGCAATTGTTCGGAAAGCTCAGGCGAAAGATTAAAAGTCTTTTTATTTTCATCAGTAAGTATAAACTTGTGAACAGGCAAAATTTCAATCTCTTTAACTTTTTCGATTGATTTTTGAGTTTCGTTGTCAAAATATCTCAAATCAACAACCTCATCCCCCCAGAGTTCAATTCTGACAGGCTTTTTGTCCAGCGAATAAACATCTATAATATCGCCTCTGATTGAAAATTCACCGATATCGCTCACCATGGTTGAACGCTTATAACCGAATTGGATGAGGGTTTCTCCGATTTTTTTAGTATCAACATCTTCCCCGACTTTAATCTTTATCGAATTTTTTTCAAAAAATTCTTCATCAGGGAATTTTTCAAGCATAACCTTGACAGGTGCAATAACTATTTCGGGTTTTTCTCTCAGAATTCTGATTTGTTCACCGTATTCGTAACCGTTCGGCGAAATTGTTTCATACATTGAAATATTTTGAAACGGCAGAATTTCCGCCTTTACGTCAAACGCACGAAGCAAATCGTTCTGATATTTAAGAGCATTTTGTTCTGTTGAAGTTATAAAAAGGACTTTCTTTTTTGAGATTTTCGCGGTCTGTTTCAGCAAAAACAATCTCAAAATAGTTATAAGACCGGTTACGGCAAAAGAGTACCTTGATTTTACAAGATACTGAAACTGTGAATAATTTTCGTTGTCCAGATTGTTTATTGTAAACACAAGAACAGTTTATATTAGATGTAACAAAATGTAAATAGAATTTTCTTATCCGGCGCCCCGCGCGCGGGGCGCCGGAAGAAAAAACAATTAAAAAATCCGCCCTTTTTAGACGGATTCAAAACTTATTTATCTTTATTCGGGCTTTCGTATTCAATACCCATTTCTTTTAAAGTCCTTATAAAGTTTTCCGCGCAAATTTTTTGTGCTTCCGGAGGAACAATCCGCAAAAGTTCAACTGTTCTTGATATAACAGGATCTTTGTCGTACCAGCGATTGTTTGCATTGGTTTCTTTTGTCATTTGATAAAACTTTTCAACCGTTTCTTTTGAAACTTTCTCCTCAATTTTGGAGAGAAATATTTCGGCCTGAGCTCTCAATTCCGTTTGATAATTTCTCAAAAGCTCTATGACTTCCAATAATAGCGGATCGTGGTCGTACCAGCGTTTATAAGTAGGACTCATTATGTGTATCCTCCGTCAGGTTTACCGGCAATGTATCGTCTTTTCTTTCTATCTTGCCTCCTAACAATCTTAGCTTAGATTCGAAATTTTCGTATCCTCTATCTATATGATGTAAGTTTTCAATAACAGAATTGCCCTCTGCCATCAAAGCGGCAACAACAAGAGAGGCTCCGGCACGCAAATCGCTTGCCGCAAGAGTAGTTCCCGTAAGTTTTTTCACGCCTTTTATAATTGCATGATTTCTGTCCTGATGAATATCTGCGCCCATACGGCGAAGTTCAGGAACCTGCATAAAGCGGTTTTCATACAAACTCTCCGTAATTATTCCGACACCGTTTGCTGTTGTCAAAAGCGTCATTGCCATTGACTGCAAGTCCGTCGGGAAGCCGGGATAAGGCTGTGTGATAAAATTAATTGAACTCAATCTGTTTTTACAGCTGACTTCAAGCGAATTAGGTTCGATAAGTTTTATATTTGCACCCATTTTCAAAAGTTTATCCGTAAAGAATGTTAAATGAGCGGGGAAAACGTTACGAATAATACCTTTACCGCGGGTTGCGATAATTGCCGTCATGAACGTGCCCGCCTCAATTCTGTCAGGAATTGTTGTATATTCAATCGGGTGAAGATTTTCTTGTTTTACACCGTTGATAATAATTTCGGAGGTTCCGGCACCGTTGACGTCAGCACCCATTGAATTTAAGAAGTTCGCAAGGTCAACAATCTCAGGTTCCTGCGCAGCATTCTGGATTCTGGTGGAACCTTCTGCCAGAACTCCCGCAAGCATAAGGTTTTCCGTTGCGCCCACTGACGGAATATCAAGATAAATATCTGTTCCGACTAAACGGCCGGCTTTAGCATGCACGTAACCGTTTTCAATCTTAATTTTGGCACCGAGCGCTTCCAGACCGCGGATATGAAAATCCACACGGCGCTCACCGATTGCACATCCGCCCGGAAGTGCAACAATTGCTTCTTTGCATCTTGAAACAAGCGCACCCAATACAATAAAAGATGCTCTCATTTTACTTACGAGTTCGTATTTAGCCGTAATATTAGTAATATCTGTCGCATCAATCGTAACAGACTTTTCTTCTTTGTTGTACGAAGTTTTTGCACCGAGCTGCGCAATCACGTTTAACATTATCTCAACGTCCGTCAAATCAGGTACGTTATGAATTTTTGTCTGACCTTTTGCAAGAAGAGCGGCAGCCATAAGTTTCAAAACCGAATTTTTGGCTCCTCCTATTTTGACCTCTCCTTTTAGGGGTGTTCCGCCTTTGATATAAAATTTATCTGTCACTTTTCCTCCGAAAAGAAAAATTACTTTTAATCAATACTACATATATGATAATACAACAATATTTCAAGAAGTAAATAAGTTAAATAATGTAAAGAAAATTAAAAACTGTTAAATTATTAAAAAATAATAAATTTTCCCCTTTTCGACAACTTGATAAATTATAATTAAGTTATACTATATTGTAGAGGTAGAGATATGACACACAAACATAACAATCCTTTTAAAAAACACATGGATGAAGAGATTAAACTTGATGAGATGAATTCCGAAACAGAAAACTCATCAAAACCGGAAGAAACTTCCGACGAAAAAAACGATAACAATACTGATGAACTTTCAAAACTTCAGGAAAAATATGACACTCTGAACAACCAGTATTTAAGACTTGCGGCCGACTTTGACAACTACCGCAAACGTCAGGCTCAGGAAAGAGAAAGCCTTTTGAAATACGGTGCAGAAAATGCATTGAAAAAGATGATTGAAGTTCTTGACAACTTTGAAAGAGGCGAAAAGGCTCTTGAAAATGTTGAAGATTGTGAAAAATGCAAAGAAAGTTTCAATCTTGTACACAAACAGGTTTGGGACACTTTATCAAAACTCGGACTGGAAATAATTGAAGCGGAAGGTCAAACCTTTGATCCTAATTTCCATGAAGCTGTTATGCAGACACCGACATCCGAACATCCCGAACATACTATAATCAATGAACTTCAAAAAGGTTACAAAATGGGTGACAAAGTCTTAAGACCGTCGCTCGTTAATGTTGCAACGGCAGAATAGCAAAGCGGCATAAAAAACCATGCCGCATGAAGAAGGTTAGGGAAAACAATTAAGAAATGGCAAATTATTACGAAATACTAGAAGTATCACAAACCGCAACAAAAGAAGAGATTAAATCGGCATTCAGAAAAAAAGCCCGTACTCTTCACCCCGACGTAAATAAAGCTCCGGATGCGGAGGAAAAATTTAAAGAACTGGGCAAGGCATATGAAACCTTGATGGATGATGACAAACGCGCAACTTACGATCGTTACGGCGAAGACGGACTGAAAAATGCCGGATTTGACACAAACGGCCCGTTTGCTGGCGGCTTTGGCGATTTAAACGACATATTCAATTCGTTTTTCGGCGGATTTGGCGGTTTCGGATTTGGAGGCTCAGACCCGAATGCTCCGCAGCGCGGGGATGATTTGAGATATGATCTTGAAATTGATTTTAAAGAAGCCGTATTCGGAACAAAAAAAGAAATAAAATTCGAACATCTGGAAGTTTGTACAGAATGTAACGGAACAGGTGCTCAAAAAGGAACAAAACCCGTAACCTGTCCGACATGTCACGGTACAGGTCAGGTGCAGAGAGTAACGCGCACACCGCTCGGTGCGATTTCACAAATTACAATTTGTCCGGACTGCCGCGGCACAGGTCAAAAAATCGGAACGCCCTGCAAAGCCTGCAAAGGCTACGGAAAAGTTGAAAAAGAAAAGAAAATTGAAATTAAAATTCCGGCAGGCGTTGATAATTTATCGAAAATACGTGTTTCAGGCGAAGGCGACGCAGGCACAAACGGCGGACCGGCAGGGGATTTGTTTGTAATTCTTCATGTAAAAGAGTCAAAATATTACAAACGCGACGGAATAGACATTTATTCTACGCTTGAAATTAATCCTGCACAGGCTGTTCTTGGCGACGAACTTCAAATAGGCACACTCGACGGCATTAAAACAGTTAAGATTCAACCCGGCGTTCAAAGCGGCAATACAGTTAAAATAAAAGGCGCGGGGGTTCCGTTAATTTCCCGTCCTTCACAACGCGGTGATCATGTTATAATTATTAACGTGGTCATACCGACACAACCGACAGAAGAAGAGAAACAATTATACAGAAAACTTTATGAATTAAAAGGCGGTAAAAAACCTCAACAGGAATCGCTTTTAAATAAAGTTAAAGGAGTTTTTCAATAATGCGAAAAATACTTATTGTATTGGCTTTATTTTTAGCAGCGTCAGGCTGTGTATATGCGTCTGAGCTTCCTAAAGATGTAAAAAATATAATAAGTCAGGAATTTCCAGAAACAAATTTTCGCTTTGACGGCGTAATTATTCTTCCGGACAATACGATTTATCTTCCGGTAATTCCGGCAAGGATTATCAATCCGGAAGCCCTTGAAATTTCATCAACTGTTCCGGCAGGCAAAACTCTTTCCCAAAAACCGGATATTGTAATTTTTAATAACGATTATGTTCTTTTAAAAGTTGTAGAGGATAATGAAGGCAGAAAAAGCATAACAAAACTTCAAAATCCGCCGCACCAGCTTAAAACAGGGCTTTTGCCGCAGGATATGCTTGTTCCGCACGGGCTTGCGATACCTGAAAATATTAAAGGAATTATCGGAAATCTTGAGATTTCAACAATTAACGAGCCGACTCTAAAGGTTATTCCGACAAAGAGTAAAGACGGAAATTCTGTTGTTAATTCACTTTCCATAGTTCCGCAATTGAAAGACAAAACAATTTATGCAACCACAAATTTCACAAAAAATATACAGGTGCTTAACCCGTCAAAACAAACGCCTGAGTATGCACTTTCGCAGGATAACATCCCGATTTCAATGAAAGGTTACGACGGAAAATTTTTGCTTGTAACATCATACAACAAAAAGTCGGTTGATGTTATTTCACTGGCAGACGAACAAATTATCAAACAGATAAGTTTAAAAACGCAGCCGGATGAAATAATTATTGACTCCAAAAATAAAATTGCCTACATTGCAAGTCCGGAAGATGCAAGCATTTATGTTTTGAATCTTGAGAATATGACATTAAAAAAACAACTCAAACTTAACGGAATGTGTGAAAAACTTACCTTAAGCGAAGACGGCACAAAGTTATTTTATGTGGATAAAAAAACAAATGAAATTTGGGCGGTTGAACTTGATAACGGATATCTTCTGCGCGAAATCGGAAGGTTCCCGAACACTTCAAAAATTGCTTATGCGAACAAAAAAATTTACATAACAAGCCGCACCAAAAACCGCCTTGCAATAATTGACTATAAAACAATCGGACTTGTCGGAGAAACGGATATTACTGTTAAGCCTGTTGACATGCTTGTGTTTAACGACAAACTTTACGTTCTGGGAGCAGTAAACAACGAAATTTGCATAATAGACACAACAACAGATCAGTTGACGGATATTATTGAACTCGGCACCGACGGATTTTCCACAAAAATTTTCCGTATTGATGACACTAATCTTGCAATCGTAACAGATACGAAAGCAAAAAAATATTCAATAATTGATTTGGGATTAAAGAAAGTTATAAAAACAAATTCCGTTGACATTCCGATTAACTCTATTGTAGTTGTTGACAAAGTGAAAAAGATAAACAAATGATAGAAGATTTTGATGATATAACACAACAAACCCTTTTGGAACTTGAAAAAACGCAGAAACAATTCTGGAATGTTGCGCGTGTTACCGGAGAATTTTTAAACCTTTTGATAAGAACAGCAAAATCCAAAAATGTTCTTGAACTGGGTACTTCAAACGGATATTCGGGAATTTGGATTTCAAAAGCATTAAAAGAAACCGGCGGGAAATTAACAACTGTTGAATTTTATGAAAAAAGAATTATTCCTGCGAGGGAAAATTTTGCAAAATGCGGAGTTCTGGATATCATTACAACGCTTGAGGGTTCTGCAATAAAAATTTTGGAATATTTACCTGAAAATGAAATGTTTGATTTTGTTTTTATTGATGCGAACAAGAGTGAAACTTTAAAGTATTTTGAATTGATTCATCCGCATCTGGTTTCCGGCGGGATTTTGGCGGTTGACAATGTATTGTCGCATGAACAGAAAGTGAAACCTTTTATAGATGCGATTGCGGAAAATCCGGATTATGAAAATGTTGTTTTAAGGCTTCCGGCTGGGCTTTCGCTTGCAAGAAAGTTGAGATGAAATCAGGCGCCCCGCGCGCGGGGCGCCTGATAAAAAATTATTCATCAAAATGGTTAAAAAGTTTTTTTTCAACATCAAATTTTGAAAAATTTTTCTTATGACCGTCGTCATACAAAACAGTAACACCGGAGCCGGTTTTAACCTCACCGATTACCGTAAAACCACGCGCAACTTCTTCATTAACACAAGCCACAAGCTGATAATCTTCCCCGCCGAAAAATATTAAATCTTGATAATTTTCAAAACTTTTCAAATCACTGTCATACGGAATTTTTTTTAAATCAACTTCCAAATTTACACCGCTTGCATCGGCAATTTGAGATAAAGCATCCATCAAACCGTCAGAGGTGTCCATCATTGCATAATCTTCTTTGATACTTTCTGCAATCTTTTTCGAAAAATCAATCTGCGCTTCTGGCATAAGATGAGAATTGATAAATTTTACCGGTTCATGTTTTCCGCTCATTAAGAGTTTTAATCCTGCTCCGCTTGAACCGTGCGCGCCTGAAACAATTATTTTTTGTCCGATTTTTGCGTTTTTTCTTGATGAAATTTTACGGCCTGAAGTTTTTCCGATTGCTGTTATTGAAATAAATATTTTGTCTGCTCCGGTAATATCTCCACCAACGATTTTGACCTCTGCGGCCGCATCTTTTAAACCTTTATAAAACTCCTCAACAAAACCAGATTGAATATTTGCAGGCAATGAGAGCCCGACTGTTAAATAGCAAGGCTCCGCACCGCTTGCACAAATATCCGAAATATTCACCATTGCAGCCTTCCATCCGAGTTTGTACGGAGTTGTAAAATCAAGAGAAAAATGAACATTTTCAACCAGATTGTCCTGCGAAACCACAATGCCCAAATCTTTCAAATACGCGCAGTCATCACCTATATATTCCGACTTCAAAGTTTTTTTTATTAAATTTATAAACTCTTTTTCTTTCATAAGAATACATAATTAATTTAAATCATGCCCGATTAATGTTACAAATTCCTGCACAAGCGCTTCACTCCATTTTTTACCTGTGTCTTTTTTAATTTCAATCAGCGCTTCAACAGGCGAAAGTTTTGCACGGTACGGACGGTGTTCAGTTAATGCAAAATATGCATCAACTATCAAAATAATCTGAGAGGTTATAGGGATTTCATCCTTTGAAATTTTTCCGGGATATCCGCTTCCGTCCCAGTTTTCATGGTGATGCTCCACAATCGGAATTATATCCTGAATATAGGAAATAGGTTTTAAAATATCACGCGCCGCAATAATAGGGTGCTCCTGAATATGACGTCTTTCGTCGTCTGTCAGCGGAGCAGCTTTTTGAAGAATTTCTTTCGGAAGCATAAGATTTCCGATATCATAAAGCAAAACCGCAATTTTTAATTTATCAACTTCTTCTTTTGGCAGATCAAAACGTTTTGCAAGAGACGAAGCAAGAAGAACTTTTGATTTCACAACACCCGTTTCATGGAGCGGATTATAAGTTTTAGTCAGCATATCGGCAACAGAATAAAGAGTCTCTTTCGGAGTTTCCGACTGCTGCTCTTTAACGTTTGCAAGACGGCTTGTCAAATCATCAAGCAGATTGTTTTCAATCGGAACGTTATGTTTGGACAAAATATCAAGAAAGGTATTTACTGCAACTTCCTGCCAGCTTGTTTCCGATACGGGTTTTGCAACAGTCACCCGATTCCGCCCGCGACGTTTTGACATATACATAGCCTGATCAGTAAGTTCCAGCAAATCTTCCAGATTGTCTGAATGTTCAAGAAACGTTGCAACACCTATGCTTGCGGTAATATGTCCTATTGAATCCAGTTCTCTGCCTTCAATAGCTTTTCTGATTCTTTCGGCTGCCGTCAAAGCACCTTTTGAATCAATTCCGGGAAGCAGAATATTGAACTCTTCCCCGCCCATTCTTGCCGCAACATCTATTGATCTTGCATTAGTTTTTAAAACATCAGCAACAGTCTTAATTGCCAGATCTCCATATGCATGCCCGTGTTCATCATTAATCTTTTTAAGAAAATCCAGATCAATTCCGATAACACTGAACGGCTGGTTCTGCCTTAAAGAACGCGTAACTTCTTTAGAAATATATTCTTCAAAATATCTTCTGTTATAAAGCCCCGTAAGCCCGTCCGTAATAGCCTGCTCTCTAACTGCCTGAAACAAATCAGCAATCGTTATTGCCATCTCAATCTGCTGGGCAAAAATCGTTAAAAAATCCGTTTCACTCTCCGCAAGTTCATCACGGGATGAAAAAACACAGAATAATCCGAAAGGTTTGTTTCTTGTATAAAGCGGAATTACTATCAAAAGTTTGCTTCTCATTCCGCCCATAACTTTTTTAAAAACATCCTCCGGCAAATCCGGAATTATGCCTCTTAATGCCTCCGCAATATCTTTTACGGTAACGATTTTTTTCTCGTTCAATGATTTTGCGTAAAATCCGTCTTCAAAATAATTAAGCCGCCTCATCTGCATCGGAATTTGAATAATGGAATTTACACGCTTGATTACGGAATTGTCAGCCTCGGCAATTACCGTCATGAAATCGCCTTTTTCATCCGTCTGTTTTCTTAAAATCGTACTGTGAAGATATCCGAGTTCCCCCTGAAGACTGTTTACAATCGTTTCAAGAACACTTTCGAGCGGACGGGATGAATTCATCATTTCCCAGATATGCTGAAGCGTCAGCATTCGTTTGTTTGCAATATTCAACTCTTGAGTGCGCGCGGCAATCTCTTTTTCCAGCTCAAGATTGCGCTCATAAATCTCCAAATAGTCCTGTTTATTCCCGTAAACACTATTTTCGATTTCCGCCAAAGTTTTTTTGTATTCTTTTAATTTATCAAAAAAATTCATTTCACCCCTGCTGTGAATCGGAAATTAATTGAAATACATTAGCATTATATAATATTATACGTTTGCTGTGTGTTTTTTAAGCAATTTTTTTACAATATTTAGTATTTCATCAGGTTTCGGAACGGTTGTACACAACTTGTTGCCGGAGCCTTCTTTCGGACAGCTTCTGGTAAACCAGCACGGCTGACAGGGAAGACCGCCGTTTATTGCAATATATTTTTCATCATTTCCGAACGGCCCGTATTTTTTGGGAGGCGTACAGGTAAATATCGCAATAACCGCGGGTTTTCCGCTTGCCCATGCAAGGTGAGCGCTGCCGCTGTCCGGCGCCATCACTAAATCAACACGGGAAAAAAGTTCCCGCAGGCTTTCAAGATTTGTTTTACCGCAAAGATTTAAATTGTTATCCGCGCCGATATAACTAAGCAGTTCTCTGTCGCCTTCCGTTCCGGTAAATATTAACGTACAATCTTTTTGAAGTTCGTCTACAACCTTTTTCCAGTTGTCTTTATCCCAGTGTTTCAAATCCCGCGTTGTTGCAGGCGCAATGACAACAAGCGGTTTGGATAAATCAGCATCTTTTAAAAGTTCATCCACATGTCTTTTAACTTCATCCGACGTTTCCGGAAGAGTAAATTTAACTTCATCAGTGTTCAATCCCAAGTATTTTGCAAACTCAAAACTTGATAAAACAACATGGCGTGTCAGACTGTTCAAATTCTGCGGGATAATCTCATTTGCGCCGAGCTGTGCAAATTCCCGCGTATCTTGTGAAATTATTCTTCGTTTTGCGCCGGAGGTAATCATCCAGTAAAAACTTTTAAACATTCGCTGGCAATCAATCGCAATATCGTATTTTTCTTTACGAATATCCCTTAAAAGAGAAAGGAATTCAAAGAAATTTTTAGGATTAAGCCAGCCGCGCTGTTTCCATTTTTTTGCTGGAACAAAATAAACCTTATCAACGCAAGGGTTGCCTTTCAAAAGCTCATAACCTTTTTCTGAAACGACCCAGCCGACTTCATACCCTTCTTTTTTAAACAAATTTGCCAGCGGAATATGAAAAATAATGTCTCCCATTGAAGATAATCGAACAATCAATACTTTCTTCATAATTTTATAACTTTCTGTCCTCTAAAAATGCGGCCCCTATTACGCCTGAAAAATCTCCCAGTGCGGCCTTTTTAAACTCTATTTTGCTTGCCGGAACCGGAAGCGATTTTGCCTTTGCTTTTTTGATTGTGTTTTTGTAAAAATAATCAACCGCTTCAATTAACCCGCCGCCAAGAACAACTAGTTTCGGATTGACAAAATTTATTATGCTTGCAATTCCGCCTGAAAGATAATCGCTCGCTTCATCAACACATGCAGTTACAAGTTCATCCCCGCGCTCGATTGATTTCTGAATCATGCCTGACGTAATGGATTTTCCGCTCTCCAAATAATCAAGAATTACCGAATGACGCCCCTTCTTAAGTGCTCCTTCAATTCTTTTTTCTATTGCAGAACGTGATGCGTAAGCCTCAAGACACCCATGTGCTCCGCATGCGCAGGGACGTCCGTTCAAATCCACAATTATATGCCCTATTTCCCCTGCTGTTCCGGTTGCACCGCGTATAATTTCGCCGTTTTTAACAATTGCCGACCCCACTCCGGTTCCGACAAAAACGCAGACAAAATCGTCGCATCCCTTTGCCGCTCCAAATTTCATCTCGCCGATTGTAGCAATTTCAACATCATTGCCGAGAAAAACAGGAATATCAAAATGGCTTGAAATCAACTCTTTGATATTCAAATCATAACAATCCAGATTGGGAGCACCGATTAAAATACCGTTTTCTCTGTCGACCTGTCCTGCGGCGCCGATTCCGATTGAAGAAATTTCTTCCTTTGACACGGAAGTTTCTTCTAGAAGCTCTTTAATTCCTTCTGTCATCTTACGGATAATATTTTTGGGGCCTTTATCTTTCTTAGTTTTCTTTTTAACAGAACCGACCACTGCTCCGGTTTCACGATTTATTAGAGCAATCAGAATTTTTGTTCCGCCAAGATCAATTCCTACAGAATATCTTTTCATAGTAATAAAATTATATATTAAAATAATTCTTTTGGCAAACAGGTATAAGAATTACAGCTTGTTGCATTCTGTCCGGAAATCTGTTAAAATTCTGGTATAGAACTTCACACATTAAGGGAGAGAGGTATGCTTGGCAGATTTAAAATTTTTTTGCTTGCTCTTGTTATAACATTTTCGGTTTCTATGGAGGTACAGGCTGCAAATAAGGTATGGGTGAACGATTTAAGAAAACTGTTTCTTGCAAATGCCGCATCTATTTATGAACTTAATATAAGAACGTTCAATGCACAGGACAAAAACGGAAACGGTATTATCGAATTTGACATTGACGGAGAGGAAAGCGGAAATTTTATAAATGCAATCGATCGGCTTGATGAATTAAAAGACGCAAAAATAAACACAATTCATGTAATGCCGATTACGCCCGTAGGCAAAACAAAAGCTCTTGGAACAGCAGGTTCTTTATATGCTGCCTCAGGTTTTGACAGTTTGAACCCGCAGTTAAAAAGCAGCAAATCCAATCTGTCCATTGAGGAGCAGGCCCGGAAATTTATTGACGAAGCGCACAAAAGAAATATTCGGGTAATTATTGATTTGCCGGCCTGCGGCTCTTATGATTTGTATCTGGAACAGCCTGAACTTTTTGTAAAAGATAAAAACGGTCAACCTGTTGTTCCCGCGGATTGGACGGATGTCAGATTGTTGAACGGCGGAACGGAAGAAAAAATTAACAGAGACGTTTATAATCTTTATAAAGGTTTTGTTGATATGGTAATGGGTTTGGGTGCAGACGGAATCCGTGCGGATGTTGCCCCCTTAAAGCCCGCAAAATTCTGGCAGGAATTAATTGAATACTCCAGAAAAAAAGATCCGCAGTTTATGTGGCTTGCAGAAACTTCTGACAGCTGGACGACTCCGGTTTCACAATACGGAGTTTACACGCAGTATAACAAACTACTTGAAGCAGGATTTGACGGATATTACGGAAGCTGGTTTGAGTTGAAAAACTGGAAAACCGCAAATGAACTTTATAAACATGTAAAATTTAACAAAGAACTTTCTGCGAAGTTCAAAGAGCCTAAATCTGTCATAGGCAGTTTTACAACTCATGACGAAATGAGTCCGGTGCTGGTTAACGGAAACAAATACAGCGAAATGATTACATGGCTTAATGCAACGTTACCGTTAAATGCGTATTTTGTTGACGGATTCCAGACAGGAGATAATTATATTTATTTTTGGGCAAACAAAAAAGCACCGAAAACATACACGGACGACGAATATTATTTTGTTCACCGCGGGAAAATAGATATTTTTAACTTCTCAAGACGTCCGGGGGCAGCAAGCTACGATTTGCTGGCTAATTATGAAACAGCAGTAAGATTCAAAACAGCAATGCAGGCACTTATTGCAAACGGCAAATTTACAACTCTAAAATCAACGAATCCGAAAGTTTTTGCTTATGCAATGAGTCACAATGAAAAAACTGTTCTTGTTTTCGGTAATTTAAATTTTTCCGACATTAGTGAAGCTAAAATCAAAGTTCCAAAATTCAATGAAAAAATCATGACAATACCGATTAAAATTAAAAGCATTCCGGTCTTTAAAGATAACAGATTCAATGTTAAACTTGAACCCGGCGAAACTGTTGTACTTCTTGTAGAAGGATTTGAACTGTAAACATGAAAAAATCTATTCTTTCATTAATATTTTCGATATTTATATTAACAATTCCTGCAAAGGCTTTTGCCAGTGAAATGACCGAGGATTACCTCGACATTGCAACAAGCTATGCTGTTTCGGGAAATTACGCTTCCGCAATGGATTATCTTGATAAAATTTTGTCGATTGAACCGTCAAATCAAGAAGTTGTTTCATTAAAAAACATGTTAAAAAGCATGCAAAACAACAGCGTGACAAGTCCGATGATAACAGAAAACAGGAACCTTGTTCTTGCTCAGGATGCCAAACGTTCGGGAAATAAAAATGCGGAACTTCAATATCTGACAGCCGCCGCCAACAGCGGAGGATATTGGGCTAATATGTTCGCCGGCGATTTTTACAGAAAAACCAAGCAGTATTCAAAAGCTCTTACATATTATCAGAATGCGCTTAATTCAACAACACAATCTTCAGCTCCGCTTTTGTATATCGGAATCTGCTATTTTGAAATGAAAAATTACAACGACGCATTTCCTGTTTTAACACAGTTTATTGCGTATAATCAGCAGGAAAGTTATGCTTATGCAATGCGCGCAAGAGTGCTGACTGAACTCGGACGTTATAACGATGCAGAAACAGATATTGTAACGGCAATTGCACTGGAAGATACTCTGGAATACAGATATCTGGAAGGGCTTATACTGTTTAAGCGCGGCAACTACAAAAAAGCACAGACATCTCTGGAAAAAATTGCAGGTGAAATCCAAAACTCAGATGTCTATAAATTTTTGGGATTAAGCTATTACGCAACGGGCGATTTGAACAATGCTCTGCTTAATCTTGACAAAGCAATACTATTATCTAATGATGATAAAACACTACAGACACAATATAATGAAATCAAAGCCAAATTAGTCAATCAGGTTCAAAAATAATGGGAAAAAGAAGCAGGAAAAAGAAAGAGTCTATTTTATTTAAACTTGCAAATGCGTGTTTTACGCTTGTTCTTGCAGCAATTATGGCATACGGGCTGCAATGCTACAGCGCCACAACTCCAAATTCAAATTTTATAGATAATATATTCCAAAACAAGTCAAACACCGTTAAATTTGCACAAATCAGCGACGTGCATTTTTATACCGGAGACGACAACACAACTTACAAAATGCGGGCAGAATCAGACAAACTTCTTGATGATGCGGTTGAACAGGTTAATGAAACCGCTGGAGTGGATTTTGTAATGTTTACAGGCGATCAGATTGACAAGTCTTTTGAAAAAGAATTAAGAGCGTTTTTGCCGCATGCTCAAAATCTTAAATATCCGTGGTACATAACTTTCGGCAATCATGATACATGTATCGGAGGTTATTTGACGCCGGAAGTTTATCTTGATATGGTAAACAAAGCCAATCCGGATTTTGCGTTCAAAAAACCTTACTATTCATTTGTTCCGAAAAAAGGTTTTAAAGTTATTGTTCTTGACACGATAATCCGCGACAGGTTGACCAGCAACGGATTTATTAATGACGAACAGTTAAAATGGCTGAAAACAGAGCTTGACAATTCGGAAAAAGATACGGTTCTGATTTTTATGCATGTTCCTGTGATTGAACCGTTTGCGAGTGCGGGGCACAGACTGTTAAATGCAAATGAAGTCCGCACAATAATTGAAACTCACAAAAATCCTATTGCGGTTTTTCAGGGGCATTATCACGCTGCAATGATAAAACAATTTGATAACGTTTTATATGTCAGCACACCTTCGCTTGTCTCCTATCCCAACGCATTCAGAATGATTTCGGTTTCAAATCACAGAAAAAAAGTTGTTGTGAATATTGAATTTAAGGAAACTCGTTTAAAGAACATTCAAAAACTCGCTAAAATTATGGTCTTTGCATCAAAACTTTATGCAGGAGAGGAACAAGATCATTCAGGCACTTTTGAAATTGTGAAAAATTAATTCACGGAGGAAATATGAGCGAATTTAAAATAAAATTCAGAGGAGTCAGAGGAAGCTATCCGGTTGCCAAAAAAGATTTTTTGGAATACGGCGGAAACACATCCTGTGTTGAAGTAAATGTCGGAGGACATCTTATCATTCTTGATGCCGGAACCGGTCTGATAGATTGCGGGAATGAACTTATGGAAAAATATATAACGTCAGGAGTTTCACCGCAGGAAAGAACCCCCGTTAAAGCAACGGTTTTAATTTCACACATCCATCAGGATCATATTCAAGGCTTCACATTTTTCCGTCCTCTTCATGTTCCGTCAACTGTTTTGAATGTTTACGGGAATGCAAATTACACTGAAAGTTTGGCGGATGAACTTGCGGGGCTTTTGTTCGGAAAATCTTTCCCGCTGGATTTGGGAGACATTGCAGGCAATCTTAACATAACGGACGTCAATGAGTCAGAAGGAATTTTGCTGAAAAAGAATTCTGAACCTGCGGTCGTCAGAATTGAAACGCCGGAAGATGAAAAAATAGGAAAAGATGATGTTTTAATAACTTTTTACCGCTCATATGCACATCCGCAGGAAGGTGTTTTGATTTATAAAATAAAATACAAAAATAAAGTTCTGGTTTACGCGACTGACAAAGAAAGCTATCTTGGCGGAGACACAAAACTCACAAACTTTGCAAGAAATTGTGATGTTTTAATCCATGATGCGCAATATACAACGGAAGATTATTTAAACAACTTTGTGCCCAAACAAGGCTACGGTCATTCAACTTTTGACATGGCTGTCGAATGTGCAAAACAAGCCGGTGCAAAAAAATTAATATTTTACCATTTTGACCCCGGTTATGATGACAAAAAATTAAATTCCATTAAAAAACATTATGAGAATGAAAATGTGCAGCTTGCATATGAAGGTCTGGAAATTAATCTGATTTAAGCGTTATGAAAAAAACAATTACCATATTTTTATTATTTTTAATATCATTTTTCACATCAGGTTATAAAAAACCTGATGTATATGTAATTGATGCTGTACGCAACGCCTATATCCACAATAACAAAGGGCTTAATTATCTAAAAGACAATCTTTATTATCCGGCAATTCAGGAATTTAAAATAGCAATCAGCCTGAACCCGAACACACAGGCAACAGCCGTTTATTATAACAATCTCGGTGAAACTTACATGAAACTCGGATATCCGGATATGGCAATTGATTGTTTTGAAAAAGCTATTTTGCAATACAGTCTTAACCTTAAATATTATCAAAATCTTGCGGACTGTTATGTTGCATTGAATATTACGGAGCAAAAGCTGAAAGAGACGCAGGCAAATTCAAATCCTTTAAATCTTATCATGCGCGGAATAATTTACGAAAAAACAGGCAACATTCAACAGGCAATAACAACTCTTGATGAATTCACATATATTGAACCGGATTTGCTTATTACGCCGGCTGTCAGACTTCATATACAAAATCTGGTTCAGGAAAATCTCTGATTAATTTAATGAATCTGAAATACGCATTTGGAACAATGTGCCTTGGGGTGTAAAACAAGATTATCTTCCAAGTCGTACATTCTTTCAACTTTTGTAATTAAATTTGCGCCGCATTTAGGACACTTTAGCCCGCCGGCACCGTTTAATATCAAATCTTTTAAACTCTCTATTATCTCCAACGAAACAAAGTCGTTTGAGAAATCTTTTTCGTATTTTTTTATCTCATCAGGCAGGCATTTTAACCCTTTTGCCAGGTTCTGCCGTATTGTTACCGGCAAAAACAATTCTTTGCCGCTCTCAATTTCTTCTATAATTTCAGGATTGACATTACTCTTTTTTGCCAGTCCCGTAACTGACAGTCCTGCCTGTTCCCGTCTTTCCTGTATAAATCTCGCTAAAGTTTTCATAACTATATTATACATAAAAAAACTCCCCTGAAAAATTTTGTTTTTCAAGAGAGCTTTCTTACCACATATAAATTAATCAGGATCTCCTTTTATGACATTCCAATCGGTTAATTCCCATTCGCTGTCGTATGGATTTATCGTTGTAACCGATTGATCTGTCTTTCCTTGTTGTAACTTAAAACCGTTGGTCATGTCAACTACTCCGCCATGATTTTGCATAAAGAAGGATTCACCGTCTTGCCATGCATCAGGGGTTGACAATGTACCTGTTTCAAATACCTGCCAGTTGGACTGCTGGTTGTTATTGGAAACACCTATATCAACTTTTGGTTTCATAATCTTAATACCAAGGTCATTGCCGTCTTCTGACAAATAAACAAGTTGTTTTTCAAACTCTTCGTTTTTACCTAAAACAACACCTTCAGCTTCATCATCCCATGTTGTTTTAATTATGTTATAGACAAGAATTTTTCCGTCACGGGAACTTCCCTGTCCGTGAAGATGTCTTTGGACAAACTGATTGTTCTTTTCATCATAATAAGATTCTGATATGAAGAATTTTCCGTCTCCGTTCGGTATAATTCCCAAATCTTCATAAATTTCTTCCTGCTTTGGCGGAACATCTGAATCCCACTCATCTTTTATGAATACCGTATCCCCCGGTATACGAAGCGTATCATGTATAATGACAGGCGGTTTTTCTATAATTGTTGTGTCATTTTTATAGATTGTATCACCTGGCAGGTAGGTTGTATCACGCTTTATAACTGTATCTGTTTTTCCCGGGACTTCTTTTTCAATAAAAATTATCTGCGGCGGAACAGGTGTCGGCACAAGCTCTTCCTTTGTGAAAGTGTCTGTCGGCAATTTTAGATAATGATTGTGTACAAAATCACCTGTCAATTTATCACAGCTTTGATACATTGGTGCTGCAGCCGTCAATGCAGTTGCTAAAATTGTAGCTTTTGCCGCATTTTTAAGCCCGTTACTCTTATTATCTTTGCCCTGAAAGTGTAAAGGGGTAGTTCTATAGGCATTTATTGAATTTACTTGCATTATTGCCTCCGTTTATCAAATCAAGTATTCATATTAAAGCCCGAAAGAATTTTTTTTGCTACAATTATTCGTCAATCTTAATATATCTTATCATTTTCGATAAACTAACGCCGGAGTTTTACAAAACTCCGGCGTTAGTTAAATAATTTTTCAATTTTATTGCTGTGCAAGTTTTTCTCTTACAAGAGTTTCTATCTGATTTAAAATATCAGGATTTTCAGTTAAGAAATCTCTTGCCTTGTCACGCCCCTGTCCGAGTTTTTCATCATTAAAGCTGAACCATGAACCTGCTTTTTTAACTATATCAAGGTTTACTGCAACATCTAAAATATTGCCGACTTTACAGATTCCTTTGCCGAAAATAATATCAAATTCAGCTGTTCTAAAAGGGGGAGCCACTTTATTTTTCAGAACTCTTACTCTTACATGGTTTCCGACATCACCGTCTTCGCCTTTAACACCTTCCGTACGTTTAATTTCCATACGAACAGATGCGTAATATTTAAGAGCGTTTCCGCCCGTAGTTGTTTCGGGATTACCGTACATCACACCGATTTTCATTCTCAACTGGTTGATAAAAATAACTGTAGTGTTTGTTTTTCCGATAACACCTGTCAGTTTTCTTAAAGCCTTGCTCATCAGACGGGCTTGCAACCCCATTTGCTGATCTTCCATAGACCCTTCGATTTCGGCTTTCGGAACAAGCGCAGCCACCGAGTCAACAACAACAACGTCAACCGCACCTGAACGCACAAGTTCTTCTGTAATATCAAGAGCCTGTTCACCTGTATCAGGCTGTGAAATTAAAAGGTCATCCACTTTTACACCCAGATTTCTTGCATATTCCGGATCAAGGGCATGCTCTGCATCAACGAAAGCTGCAATTCCGCCGCGTTTTTGGCATTCTGCAACAATGTGCTGCGCAAGAGTTGTTTTACCAGAACTTTCCGGCCCGTAAATCTCAATAATACGTCCTCTTGGCACACCGCCTATTCCCAACGCCAAATCAAGCGCCAGTGAACCTGTCGGAATAGCTTCGACATTTACGGAAGCCTTATCGCCCAGTTTCATTATGGAACCTTTTCCAAAATCTTTTTCAATCTTTTCAATCGCAAGTTTTAATGCCTTACTTCTTTCATCAATGTTTGAAGTTGTCTCAGTTTCTTTTTCTTTTGTAGCCATTTTTTATCCCTTTTCAAATTATTTTTTAAATAAAAAACATGATTTTAAATTATTCAGATTTAAAAAACCAAAACAACCTAAAATCATGAAGAAATTTTATATTTAATAAAGTATTGAAAGTATTATTCCCAAATACTTCTTTCTTTTTTTCTGTACATTCCAAACCCGATAGGTTTGTAGCTGTTGAGGTCATTTTTAAGCTGATAAATTTCTTTGTTCAAATCAATAATCTTTTGACGCAAAGTTTCGTTATCTGTTTTGCATCGAATAAGTTCCACAACAACTTCATCCATGCCTTCAAGTTTTTCATCAATAACCTTTGCAATTCTGTCGCTCAATTTAGTTTCCATATCTTTGAGCGAGCCAAGAATGCTTTTCATTATTGCTACATCTTTTTGAGGTGCTGCCGGTGCAGAAATCGCTATCGGATTTGTTACATTCTTTTTCGCCTGCAATCTTCTCAAATGACGAACTTCATCATATGAAAAATAAGTTTGACCTTTTGTATTTTTCTTAGGCATTATTGCAGCACGTTTACATAACTCAACAATCTCCTTGTTATCAGCATTCAAAATTGCACGTACCTGCTGCGGTGATAAAGTTTTTTCTCTAACCTCTTCTTTTAACATAATTTATTTTATCCCTCAAATTTCCCAATTATATTTTATTTTATTTTGACAAAAAAAACAAATGATTTTTAAATGTTGTAACATCCCTTAATAAAATTTCCGCTTAATTTAAAAAACTTGCACAAAGCATATGTTTACTATTATAATGTAATAAAAAGATGAGGGTTTAATATGAAAAAGAAATTATTTATTTTAGCCATGTGTTTATTCAGTGCATTATCCGCAAACGCTGCAACGTGGGTTGCAATTGACAGCGGCAGCCCTGAAATTCAGATGTTTATTGACACTGACTCCATTAAATACAGAAGCATTGATACATGCACATATGCACTAATTTACAAAAAAGGAAATAATCCGACCAAGATAGTTTATGCAAAATCAGATTTTTCTGATGATACAGCCGGTATTATAAGGGTAGAGGATTTTGAACCCGATAAATATAATCCCGGATTTTACAGCAAACATTCAAGAGCTTTTATGAAAGATGTTCAATACAATTCAGTATTAAGCAGTGCACACAACTTTGCACTTGCTCTTTATCATGAAAAAGCTGCCGAATATTCACCGGAAAGCATGGACATTACAAATATCAAAAATGTTTCAAATTATCTTCCGACAAACAGCCGTTTCGGTTTTACTGATGAAGAATATAAAGCTTACATTGCAAATGTCAAAGATACTGTTTTGAAAAATTGGACAACAACATTTAGTACAATTTACACAGATGTTACATTGGTTGTCAGCATAAATTCAGACGGAAGCTACAACGGATACAGAATTCTGGACTCTTCGCACAACGAACAGGCAAAACGTGCAGCCATTGCAGCAGTTAATCTTTCTGCTCCGTTCGCACCGTTCCCGGAAGGAAATGCACCAACAAGAACGCTTAATATTCCGATTAAGTTTGAACAGAAAATGTTCAAAAAATATGTAAAATAATTTTTAAGGGAAATCATTGAACAAGTTTGATGATTTCCCTTTTTTAAGTTTTTTATTTTATGAGGGAAATGTATGATTAAAAAAGCAATTGTTATATGCACTGTTTTGTTGTCTCTTAATTCGGCAGTTTTTGCAGCAGACTGGATTCGGCTTAACATTACAAACACTTCAAAATACATTTATCTTGACCACGATTCGATTTCAAAAAACGAAAATTATTTATTTTATGTAATACGCTACAAAGACAAAAATGAAAAAGAAAAAACAGTATATTTGAAATATGACATTAATGAAGACAAAATAGGAATTATAAAATCTAAAGAATACAATGCAGACAAGTATGAATCACCGCAGGTTTGGGATAATTCATTTGCGCTTATGAAAAAAGTCAGCGAGGATTCTTTTTTGAACAACATAAACATGTTTGTAAAAGATGATGAAATGGTTCAAAAACTTACCGCAACAAGGCAGATGAGAAAACAAAACGCAATCAGTAACAACAAAGAACTGATTCAAAAGTACAATGAAAAATATCCCGGTATGAAAGATTACATTAGTGCAGTGGAAAAGGATATCCGCAAAAACTGGAAATTACCCGTGACAAACAACGGCGGAGTTGCGAAAGTACAATTCAAAATTAATCGTGAAGGCAAACTTATTTCATGCGAAATTAAGCATAGTTCAGGAAACAAAGAGAATGATGAAAGCGCTCTGTCTGCAGTAAAAACAACAGAACCTTTTGAAAAGTTTCCGGAAACTGCAGACAAAAATCTTAAAGAAATTAATATCTTAATGACTTTTGATTATTATGTTCTTGATGTAAACAAAAAACAGGAATAAAACATGTTAAAAAAAATATTCATAACAATTTCAAGTTTAATAATTTTTGCCTGCACAGGTTTTGCATTTGACATGTCTCAGGAAACCGTCGGGATAAACCCATTTGGCGGCACACCGGAAATGCAGCAGTATTCTCTTGCTGTCGGCAAAAAAATAATTTCTAATTTTGACATGCCGCAAACAAATGCAAGTCTTGCAACACTGGTTTTATTTAAAGTTGATAAAACAGGCAAACTCGTTGAGTACAAAATTGTTCAAAGTTCCGGAAGCACTGATTTTGATAACAGGGTTTTGAATGCAGTAAAAAAATCCTCACCGTATCCTGAACCGAATTTTGACGAGCCGACGGATGTTGGTGTTCTGCTCAATATGGATTTAAACATTATAAAACTGATAAAAATGTTATCAGACCTCGACACAAATCTTATGGATTTCAATATGGATTTGGAGCAACTGATTCCGCAGGAGTATCAGACACAACCGACAACAGTGCCCGGTAAAAAATTCGTTAATCCATATGAACTTTAAAAAAAGGAGCTTATAATATAAGCTCCTTTTTAAATAGTTTTCTGATAAAAAACGATTAAACAGCTTTTTGAACTTTTCCTGCTCTTAAGCAAGATGTACAAACATTAATTCTTTTTGTTTGACCGTTTACGTTAACTTTAACTGATTGCAAGTTCGGTAATTGACGGTGAACAATTTGTTTATGCGAAAAAGTTAACTTTGCTGCTTTTATCGGTGTTTTACCACATACATCACATTTTTTAGACATAATAAATTTTCCTTTTCTAGCTAGTCGTGTAACACTATAATATATTAAAAATCTAATAAATCAAGTATCATGTTAATTTTGATTACGATTTTTATGGTAAAATAATTTTAAAGATAGTTGTGAGGGATTTTACGGATATGAAAATAAACGCAATAATCACAGCCGGCGGCACAAGTTCAAGATTCGGCTCTAAAAACAAACTGCTTGAAAAAGTTTATGATAAAGAAATCATTCGTTATACGGTTGATGCTTTTAACAAATCGGCTGTTGACCAAATCATCATTTGTTCACATCCCTCTATAATTACAGAATTAGAAGATTTATTCAAAAATTACCCGAAAGTAAAGCTGACCGAAGGCGGAGCCACACGTCAGCAGTCGGTTTATAACGGGCTTTTGTTCGACACATGCGATTATGTAATAATTCATGACGGTGCACGCCCGATGATTTCTACAGACATAATTAACAACTGTATTGAAATGGTAAGGGATGTAAAGGCTATGACTGTCGCAACAAAAACAATCGACACGATAAAAGAGGTTGAAAACGGTAAAATTATTCGAACCATTGACCGCGCAAAACTTTATAACACTCAAACCCCTCAGGCTTTTGAATATAACCTGATAAAACATGCGCATGAAAAATTAAGAGAACAAAATTTTACAGATGATGCAGGAATGCTTGAAACACTCGGACAAACAGTTTACATTCTTGACGGAAGTTATAAAAACATAAAAATTACAACTCAAACAGATATTGAAATTGCAAAAATATTTCTGAAATCAAACTGATTATTTACATCTCTGTTTTTCATCTTAAAGGCGTTGCAGTGAAGGCAGTTCATATTTCCGTCGAAAATAATCCTTGCGGTGCCGGTCATAACCATTTGCACTCAAACTGCGAGAACCTCTCATTCAAGAATATTTTTTCATTTTACTACAAAATAAAAAGACCGCATTGGCGGTCTTTTGTACATATATGAATTTGAGAATTATACCAAATTAGTTTTTAGAACGCATTAGCAGGCTTCTTTTGAGCTGTTGCGCCCGGAATTGACTGCCAGTTTGCGGCCATGATTTTCTTGAATGATTTTAATGCAGTGTCTTCCAATTCGCCAAGTTCTTCAGCTTCCATAATCAATTCTCTTAAAGGAAGCAACGCTCTTTGATCGCGAAGAACACCGAGTGCTGCAGCTGCACCTGCTCTTACAAGCTCATTTTCGTTACGGTTTTTCATAACATCAATAAGCGCCGGAACAGCTTTTGTATCATTAAGTTTTCCAAGAGACGTTACTGCGTAA
The DNA here is from genome assembly GCA_944325585.1 of Candidatus Gastranaerophilales bacterium. GTDB lineage: Bacteria > Cyanobacteriota > Vampirovibrionia > Gastranaerophilales > Gastranaerophilaceae > Scatenecus. The sequence continues at coordinate 7,596 of CALVAS010000005.1, read as the reverse complement.
ATTCTAACGTTTACCCATTCGTCATACAACATATTTATAACTTTATCAACAGCCTTTTTGTTTCCGATTTCACCGAGAGCTCTTGTAGCATCACAGCGAACATTAACTTTTTCATGGTCAAGAGATTCAATTAAAGCATCGGTTGCAACATCACCGATTTCAATCAAAGCGTCTGTAGCTGTAATACATACTTGCGGATTTTCATCATTCAGAGCTTCAACAAGCGGTTCAACAACAATTGCGCCGCCAAGGCGTCCGAGAGCACGTGCTGCACGAACACGTACGTCAACATTTCTGTCTTCTCTTAATGACTCGATTAAGTGAGTTGTGGCTTTTGAATCACCCAATTCACCGAGTGCACGGGCTGCATACAATCTTACGGAGCCGTTTTTGTCATGTTTTAAAACATCAATTAATGGTTCAACAGCTTTTGAATCGCCCATTTCGCCTAAAACACGCGCAGCATTATAACGAACTTTTTCGGAGTTGCTGGTTTTTAAATCCATCAATAATTCGTCAAAAGTCTTTTTTACTTGTTTTTTCTTGCTGTTCACACTAATAGTCATCATTTTCCTCCGACACTACAAAAATATTCTACACACTATATTTTTATAAAAAATTTTGTTAGAATATTATTGCCTTTTTTACCTACTTTTATTAAAATTTATTAACATTAAATCTTTTACTGCGGGATGTGTGATTTTTGATAAAGGGTAACACTCACACTTTATATTATAAATATAAACTATTTTTTCGTTTCTGTCATGTACTGCTTATATTATTTATTCAAATTTAATGATTGTTTTTTTAATATTAGATGAAATTCAATTATATTTAAATCAAATTTGTAACATTTTTTAATATATACTACTCACTACAGATAGTAATAATAAACTCCGTACCTTTGCCAACTTCACTGTTTACAATAATTTTGCCCCTGTGCTTTTCAATTATTTTTGCAGAAATCGCCAATCCTAATCCTGTTCCGACTCCTACTCCTTTTGTAGTATATCCTGCCGTAAAAATTTTATTGATTTCTGATTTTTCAATTCCTTTTCCGGTGTCTTTTATAGACACTGTCAAAGTTTTGAGGGTATAAGACGTTGTAATTGTTATCTTTCCTTTGCCGTCAATCGCCTGGCACGCATTGACCAAAACATTGGTGAATACTTGATTTAGCATATTCGGATAGCACTTTATGAGAGGGATTTCTCCGTAATGTTTTTCTATCTCAATTCTGTTCTTAGTTTCGTGCCGAATCAAGTCCAGCGTTAGTTCCAGCTCTTTGTTAATATCAGCTTCCTGAAGTTCGGCCTCATCGAGACGCACAAATTTTTTAAGCGAAGTTACCATGTGACTGATTCTTTGAATTGCTTCACGGTCAACATCATTGATATCAGCAAGTATCGAGGATATTTCAGGGTCTTGAATCCGCGGAATAAATTTTGAAAGAATTGTATTATTAGATTTGATTGAGGCAATCGGTGTATTAATTTCATGGGCAACGCCTGCAACAAGCTGGCCAAGTGACGCCATTTTCTCTGAATTAATCAAATGAAGCTGTGTTTCTTTAAGTTCTTTTAAAGCATTTTGCAATTGGTGAACGGTTTGAATATTTTTGTTATAGAGTTCCGCTCTTATAATTGCGTTACCCAATTGTGATGAAATTGCTTCCAGAATTTCAAGTTCTTCATTCAATTCTCTTTTTTTGTAACTGAGCAAAACTATCACACCGATTAGGTTTTGGAGGTGAAAAACCGGAACCGCAATACGCATAACAGGCTGTTTAAAAGATTCGGCACCTTTAAATTCTCTTAAGGTATGCTGAACCGAAATACTGCGTGAGAGAATAGTTTCAGCGGTTTCTTCATCAAACTCGAAAGTTTTTTTCATTTCGGAATTTTTTGCGGGATAAACTTCCTCAACACAAAAACTCCCGTTATTATAAGACGCGTAATAAGCCTTGAAAGTTCCAAACATTACAGACAGTTCTTTAAGAGCCGAAATCAAAATAACAGACAGATCCATTGATTCTCTGATTATGTTGGAAACTTTGTTTATGAGAGCGATTCGGATGGCTTGTGATTGAGCTTTTTGTTTAATTTTCATCAAATCTTCATTCTGATTTTCGAGATAAACAACGCGCTCTTTTAATTTTTTATTTAAATTTTCCACGGAATTTAATTCGGCTTCTGCGCTGATGTCCGATAAAAACATCAGTGTATATTTCCATCTTTTTGTTGCATACAAATCATAATATTGAAGTTTTCCTCTTTCACTCTGGTAAGAAATTCTTGCGGAAAAATCCTCTTTTGAAATCATTGCGTTATAGATGGGAGAATAGTTTTCGACATTTTCGGTTTCGAGCGGACAGATGTCAAAATTTGCGTTATGCGAAAACTTTTTGATATCGGAAAATTCAGGGAACCATCTTTTAAATTTGTTATTTTTATAAACGACTTCCCTTTTATTGTTTGTGATAATTACCGCATCCCTAAAGCGGTTAAAAATATCAAACTTTTTCATGATTAAATTATAGATAATAAATATCTGATAATCAATTTGTTAAAAAATTTACAAAACCATATTGAGACTCAAGGTTTCAAAAATTGTTTGCGGATTCATGTTTACTGCAAATTCTTTTTTGGCATTTTCAATTGTCTTTAAATGTTTAATAAATTCATACTGTTTTGCTCTGCTCAAATTTCCGCCCGAAAGCACCGCCGCAAGATAGTTTTGCATCTGGGTTAAAATCGTCAGCGGTTCATGCTCGGCAGTTAATGCAATCAGCTTTTCATTAAAATCCAAAACTTGTGAACGCTCAATTTCAAGAAAGAAATCCATGACATCTTTTACTATTGAAAAGTCTCTGTCTTCTGCAAGTTTTGAGGGAACAAAGAAACTTTGCGCGCGCGAAAGAACAGTTGTGATTACATCTGTTTTGTCTTTTGTAAGGAAGAAAAAAGTTGTACCGGAAGGCGGTTCCTCAAATGTTTTCAAAAGCGCATTTGCAGCAGCTTCCGGAAAATTGATTTCATTAAGCGGGCAAATATTTCCGTCCTTATCTTTATCGCAAAAAATCAAGACTCTGTGATACTCGGAAGTCACAAGAAGATCATTTTTAATCATTCTTGCCTGCGCAATTGAAATTACTGTTTTGGCATCATCGTCCGAAGGTTTGTTATCAACTTTTGAAATTGTTCTCACTTCTGGATGATTGTTTTCGCGAATCCACCGGCAGTTAAGACAATCACAATCAGGGGTGTGCGTACCTTTACAATTAAGCATCCGCGCAACTTCCAGAGCAATCTGATACTGTACGTCCAAATCGTTTCCGTAAAGAAGAATACAATGTGCAATGCTTCTTGCAGGGTTGTTAATTCCGCTTTCAAAATATTCGATTAATTTTGGATAATCTTCTCTGACTTTACTTGAGGAAAGCATTTTCCACCTCATCTTCCACGTTGAAAGCCTGACCTGATTTGATTTTAAATTCAGCCTCGGTTAAATTCTTTTTCATTTTTACAAGATCTTTCAGGTTTGTTTTTTTAAGTTTCTGAATAGAAAGTTTGACAACATATTCATGCTGACCCGTAAGTTTGCCGAGTTCAAACGGTGTAAGTTCAGACGCTCTGGCTTTAATAACTATCCAGCGTCTCAACATTGTCTGCAAAGTCGACAAAATTTCAAGCGGATATTTTTTTTCTAAGAGTTTTCTATACTCTAAAAGCGCCTTATCTTTTTCTCCAACCATCAAATAATCAGAAAATGCAAAGAGATCTTCGTTTGAAATGCAAATTTCTTTAACCATTTCTTTTGTTGCGATTTTGTCCGGAAAGCACATAAGTTTCAATTTTTCCAGTTCACCGTCAAGCTGGCGAAGGTTGTTGCCGACCTGTGAAATAAGCGCCGTTACCGCGTCAGGATTAATTTTCAATGACTTGGATTTCGCGGATTTTTTAACCCAATCTTCCAGTTCAGCAGTTTTGTAACTCGGAATTGATGCACATTCTTTTGCATTGTGTTTTGCCAGAACTTTGAAAAGTTTTTTGCGGCTGTCGAGTTTTTTACCGCCCTCGCGAGGCAGCACAGCAACAAAGGCTATATCAAGGTTTTCGTTATTATTTTCAAGAGCGCTTTCAATTTCTTTAATCTGTTTGTCATCAAAAGTTTTGGTAAAATAATCAAGGCAGTTTATGATAACAAGCATTTTGCCGAACATCATCGGCTGCGAACGAAGAACTGAAATTAAATCCGGAAATTTTGGATTGTCATAAGTTTTAAAACTCATTTCCAGAAAATTTTTATCCAAACCCTTTTTCAGTTTGTCGATTTCTTTTTCTATATTAAAATCTTCGTCTCCGTAGAAAAAATACACTGCCATAATTTATTTTTATCACAAATGAAGTTACGAAACAAATTTCATCTGCATAAAAATATTATGAGTATTTAAAATTTTGTCAATCACTACTTAACGAAACAATAGCAAAGCGGATTTTGTTTGAGCGTTAGCGAGTTAATCCGCTCAGGTTGAGTTTAGTAGTGATTAAACGGTATGCGTGTTTTCTTTTCTTGGTACATTCTTTTCTTTTGCATCGCAACAAAAGAAAAGAATGTACATAAATAATTTAACTCTCGATTAGAAGACTTGCACCGATAACTCCGGCAGTGTTACCCAGCTGCGCAGGCACAACTTCAACCGCAGAACCCGCAATCTTCATAGCGCGTTTTTTAAGAGTTTCAGTCAAAGGTGCAAGCAGAATATCGCCCGCATCTGCAACTCCGCCGCCAATAATAATCTTTTCAGGGTTCAAAAGGTTTACAACACTTGCCATACCGATTCCGATATATTCACCCATGATTGTGAAAATTCTCTTCGCAACAGGATCTCCTGCTTTTGCAGCTTCGCAGACAATATACGGTGTAATCTGTCCGCCGTTTGCCATTTCTCGGAATTTAGTAGACTTTCCGCCTCTGATATAATCCTCTGCCATTGCAACAATTGAAGGTCCTGATGCAAAGGCTTCCAAACATCCTGTATCTCCGCAGCCGCAAATAGGTCCATCCTGCATTTGAAGTTTTATGTGTCCGATTTCACCAGCAGCATTAGAAGCTCCTCTTACAAGTTTTCCGTTGAGAATCAAACCTGAACCAATACCTGTTCCAACCGTAATACAAATCATGTTTTCACAGCCTTTTCCGGCACCGTATTTCAATTCGCCAAGAGCCGCACATCTTACATCATTATCTACGCGTGTCGGGATTTTAAACTCATCTTCAATGAGTTTTGCTATCGGAACCTCTACCCAGCCCGGAATGTTCGGAGCATTTCTTACAATACCTGCTTTGTAATCAACCTGTCCCGGAAATCCAAATCCGATTCCTTCAATATCTTTTGTCGTTAATTTGGTTTCCTTAAGCAAGTCATAAATTGCCTGTTTAATATTATTTACGGTATATTCATAACCCATTTCGGCACGCGTCGGCACCGAATTTGAATAAACGATTTTTCCTTTTGTGTCCACAAGCGCAATTTTCACATTTGTTCCGCCAACATCAATTCCAATTCTGTTTTTAGCCATTTCTTATCTCCCCTTAAATAAAGTTATATTTTCATTCTAAGACAAACATAAAATTTTTGGAATAAAAATTTATCTTGATTACGTATTGACAAAATCAAATTCAGAGTTATCATGTATATTATAAGGAGGGAATAAAATGCACGAACATTGTAATCATGAACACGGTTGTCATCACGGCGAAGGCTGTCATCATGGAGAAGGTCATCACTGCGAAGGTCATGAAGGCGAACATCACTGTCACGGACACGGTGAGGGACACTGCCATGGCGGCGGCGAAGGTAAAGGCTGCGGCTGGGGCGGAAAACGCGACGGCGCAGGCAGAAAATGCGACAACAAACGTATTCCGTTCAACAGAAGATTGAGCGAAGAAGCAATCCAAAAAATTAAAGATTATGCAGCTGAACATAATGTAAGCGAAACCGAAGCATTAGAAATCGCAATAAAAAATCTGATTTTTGAAGCTAGAAACAAAAACAACTGATTTTAATTTTTAAAACTCACACAAAAAAAGCGGACAATATATTTGTCCGCTTTTTTGTTTAATTTCATTTTGAATAACTATTTATTCAAAGCGCCTTCAACGGCAACTGCAACTGCAACGGTTGCACCAACCATCGGGTTGTTGCCCATACCGATAATACCCATCATTTCAACGTGAGCAGGAACTGAAGATGAACCTGCAAATTGAGCATCACCGTGCATTCTGCCCATAGTATCAGTCATACCGTATGAAGCCGGGCCTGCAGCAACGTTATCAGGGTGAAGTGTTCTTCCTGTACCGCCGCCTGATGCTACTGAGAAGTATTTACGTCCGTTTTCGAAGCACCATTTTTTGTAAGTACCTGCAACAGGGTGTTGGAATCTTGTCGGGTTAGTTGAGTTACCTGTGATAGAAACATCAACGCCTTCGTGAATCATAATTGCAACACCTTCTGAAACATCGTCAGCACCGTAGCATTTAACTTTTGCTCTTTCGCCGTCTGAGAACGGTTGTTCTTTAACGATTTTCAATTCGCCTGTTTTGTAATCGTATTTAGTTTCAACTGATGTGAAACCGTTGATTCTTGAGATGATGTAAGCTGCATCTTTTCCAAGACCGTTCAAGATTACTCTCAAAGGCTCTTTTCTTACTTTGTTAGCGTTTCTTGCAATACCGATAGCACCTTCAGCAGCAGCGAAAGATTCGTGGCCTGCGAGGAAGCAGAAACATTTAGTTTCTTCTCTCAAAAGCATAGCTGCCAAATTTCCGTGACCAAGTCCTACTTTTCTTGTGTCGCCTACAGATCCCGGAACACAGAATGCCTGCAAACCTTCACCGATTAAACTTGCTGCTTCTGCAGCTGATTTTGCTTCTTTTTTCAATGCAATAGCTGCGCCTAAAGTATATGCCCAAACAGCATTTTCAAATGCGATAGGCTGAATTCCTTTAACAATTTTATCAACGTCGATGCCTTTTGACAAACAAAGATCACGTGCGTCTTCAAGTGATTTGAAGCCGTATTCCGGTAAAATTTTGTTCAATTTAGCCTGACGTCTGTCTTGTCCTTCAAATTTTACTGTCATTTTTATTTCCTCTTAATTTTTAATTACTTTTATTTTTTGATTTTGCCTGTTTTATCAAATTATCCGGCTTTCCTGCTCCTTGTTTTCGCTTTTCAAATTTTTCAAATTTGAGCCGCTCAAGCGGAGCTGTGGATGTTACGAGTTTGGGCTTCGCCCTTCACTCTACCGGGAATTTGCTTATTCCACCCTCGGGTCGATTTTCTTAACGGCTTCATCAAATCTTCCGTAAGTGCTTGTGAATTTTTCAAGAGCTTCTTTCGGATCAACGCCTTTTTTAACGGCATCCATGAATTTGCCGAGGTGAACGAATTTGTATCCGATAATTTCGTCGTTTTTGTCCAAACCTAATTCAAGAACATAACCTTCAGCAACTTCAAGGTATCTCGGCCCTTTTTGTTTTGTTGAGAAGATTGTACCTACTTGAGATCTGAGGCCTTTTCCTAAATCTTCA
>CALVAS010000004.1 GCA_944325585.1 Candidatus Gastranaerophilales bacterium | reverse complement strand
GTTGTAAGATCTACAATGGGTGTTTCTTCAGGTCCTGTTTCATGTATGGAAGTATTTAACGCTGCAACCGAAGCGGTTAAGCAAGGCGGTACAAGACGCGGCGCAAACATGGGTATTTTAAGAGTTGATCACCCTGATATCTTAGACTTTATTAACTGCAAATCCGATAACAACAAATTGAACAACTTTAATATTTCTGTTGCAATTACTGACAAATTTATGGAAGCTCTCAAAAAAGGCGAAGATTATGATTTAGTTAATCCGCAGAATAATCAGGTTGTTGCAAGATTAAGCGCTAAAAAAGTATTTGACCTTATCGTTGACGGCGCATGGAGAAACGGTGAACCGGGAATTATCTTTATCGACAAAATGAATTCAGATAACCCGACCCCGCTTGTCGGACAGATTGAATCAACCAATCCTTGCGGTGAAGTTCCGCTTCTTGCTTACGAAGCCTGCAACTTAGGTTCTATAAACCTCGGCAGAATGGTTATTGAAGGCGCAAACGGCCCTGAAGTTGACTGGAAAACTCTTGCCCAAACAACAAGAACTGCAATCAGATTCTTGGACAACGTAATCGCCGTTAATAACTATCCGCTTCCGCAGATTTCAGAAATGGTTCAAAATAACCGCAAAATCGGACTCGGTGTTATGGGCTGGGCTGATATGCTTATGAAAATGGGAATTTCCTACAGCTCAGAAGAAGGTACAAAACTCGCTTCTCAGGTTATGGAATTCATTGATTACGAATCAAAATGCGAATCCATTGAACTTTCAAAAGAAAGAGGCAGATTTAACAACTTCAAAGGAAGCGTTTACGACGGCAAAAACTTCCTCTACAACAAATACAAAGGAAAATCTGCCGGAAAAATTTCCGACGAACAATGGAAAGACCTTGATGCGCAAATCGAAAAATACGGAATCCGCAATGCAACTACAACCTGTATTGCACCGACAGGTACAATTTCAATGATAGCCGGAGCCTCAGGCGGTGTTGAACCTCTGTTCGGGCTTGTATTCTCAAGACTGATTATGGATGGAACCGAAATGCTTGAAGTAAATCCGATTTTCAAAGAATACGCTATCAAACACGGTTTCTATTCAGAAGATTTGATGAAAGAAATTGCTAAAACCGGTTCTGTTGCGCATGTTGACAAAGTTCCTGCTGATGCTAAAAAGATTTTCGTAACGGCTCATGATGTTTCACCATACTGGCACGTTAAAATGCAGGCTGCATTCCAGCTTCATACCGACAACGCTGTTTCTAAAACTGTAAACTTTGAAGAGCACGCAACCCGTGAAGACATTGAAGAAGCATACGTTCTGGCTTACGAAAACAACCTAAAAGGTATCACTGTTTACAGAAACAACAGCCGTCAGTTCCAGCCGATGAACCTTGATTCTAAAAAATCAGAAGCTCAGGTTGAGGCTGAAAAATCAATGAAAACCGTTTCTGAGCCTGAAAAGAAGGCTGAAGTTACAAATCCGATAAAAGAAGAAAAAACGGAAGATTACAATCCGACAGGCGAAATTAAAACAGTTAAGTGCCCTGAATGCGGAAACGAAATTCAGATGGCAGAAGGCTGTTTCATCTGCCTCAAGTGCGGTTACTCCGGCTGTTCATAGCGGACGAAGTCCGCTCCTACACATTGGTTAGATGTTAGTAGCGGCACTTTTAAATATATTAGTCAAACTTTAAAAGACATACCAGATTCGTTTTTGAATAAGGTATGTCTTTTTTATGTAAACTTTCGTAAAAATTACCGCAAAAACAGTCAAAACTTTTCTGTTTTTAGTCTTTTAATATATACGTAGTGTACCAAGGAAGGATTTATATTATGAAAACGGAAATGGTAAGTATGATTAATTCGTCTGTAATCGGCGGTAATCTTGTACAGCTGGATAACAAAAACCGTTATCACGTTACAGATAAAAACGGACATAAAACAGTTCTTACAAGAGATCAGTTTGAAAGAAATCTTCAAAAAAATCAGGACAAAATAATTAGGGATGAAGATTTTACATTCAAAAAATCAATGACACCCGTTCAGAAAACTCTTTTGACTCTTGCCGGACTTGGTGCTGCCGCAGGCATATTATTTAATTATAAAAAGATTTTCAAATATTTTAAAGATTTGAATGTTAAAGAAAAATTTAACGACCTGAGACAAAGCCCAAGCGGTCAGCAAATTGAGACAAAAATTAATGAAGTAATAAATGAAACAAAAACTTCAATCCAAAATCCGCAGAAAACAGCTGAAAAAGTGGGCGAAGCAGCCAAAAATTTAACTGAAAAAGGAACAACTGCAGTTCTTAATACAATCGATAAAATTTCAAAATTTATCAACGGATTTAGAAAATAATAAACAATACTCTATAATATAAGACAGCGCGCGCTGATTAAAGTAATCAGCGCGCGCTTCGCTTTACATGAAAAACTTTTTTATATATAATTAACAGGCAAAGGAATTACAAAAATGCCGGCAATAGCAGCAGACGAAAAAATAAAAGATATTGTAAAAGAAACGAACTTACAGCATATTGCAATAATAATGGACGGCAATCGCCGCTGGGCAAAATCACACAATTTACCCTCCGCTTTCGGGCACAAAAAAGGCGTTGATGCATTGAAAGCCGCAATGAGAGCGTGTGATGACTTTGGAGTTAAATATTTAACGGTTTATGCGTTCTCAACGGAAAACTGGAACAGAAATCCGGAAGAAGTTGCTTTTTTAATGGATTTGCTTGGCGTCACATTACAAAATGAACTTAAAGAGATGCACGAAAATAATGTTGTGATAAGTTTTATAGGCGACACAACAAAGTTGAGTGACAAACTGCAAAAAATTCTTAAAAACTCGGTAGAAACGACCAAAAACAACACAGGCGTAAACCTTCAAATCGCATTCAATTACGGCGCACGGGACGAAATTGTTCATGCGGTTAAAAATATTTGCAAAAAGGTTCAATCGGGCGAAATTAGTCCTGAAAACATAACAGAAGAAACTGTTTCACAGAATTTATATACAAAAAGCATTCCGGATCCGGATTTACTGATTCGAACAGGCGGTGAAATGAGGGTGTCAAACTATCTTTTATGGCAAATTGCCTATTCTGAGCTTTTAGTTACAAAAAGATACTGGCCGGAATTTGATAAAGAAGCCCTTGCCGAAGCAATTTCAGAGTTTCACAACCGTCAAAGACGCTACGGAAAATAAACGGAGAAAACTTTATATGAAAATAATTATTGCAACTCAAAACCCTCACAAGGTCGAAGAAATTCGGGATATTGCAAACCTTTTTAATATTCATGGAATTGGATTTTGTCCGATTGATAAGTCTCTAAATTTTAATCCGGTTGAGGACGGCAAAACGTTTGAAGAAAATTCCATAATAAAAGCAAAAGAGGCAAACAGGCTTACAAAAGAATATACGCTCGCTGACGACTCCGGTTTATGTGTTGAGGCTCTGAACGGTGCCCCCGGAATACACTCCGCAAGATATGCCGACACCGCTCAAAAACGAATTGACAAACTTTTGGACGCAATAAAAAATGAAACAAATCGTAAAGCAAAATTTGTCTGTGCAATGACCTTAATCAATCCGAGGGGAGAAATAATTTTTAAGGCAACAGGAGAATGTAAAGGCAAAATTGCGCTTTCACAGTCAGGAACGCACGGTTTCGGTTATGATCCAGTATTTTTAGTTGACGGTACGGACAAAACCATGGCCGATATGACAGAAGCGGAAAAAAATAGAATTTCACACCGCAGTCTGGCACTTCAGCAGGTTTTCGCATTCCTGGAAAACAATTCCTATTTACCCATGTAATATATTGCTTTTAAAAATGTTCTTATGTATAATTGAATTGTTGCAATTGCAACAAAGTTTTTTACAAATATACAAATATCCATTATAAACACGATTAGGGGAAAATAAATGAAAAAAAATATAATTATAATATTGTCGCTCATCATCGGCGCAATTCTTGTAAGATACGGAATTACTGTATTTAATAACATCAAATCAGGAAATGCTCTGAAAAACCGCCCCGCTCCGCAGGTCACTGTTGACACGATACAGGAAAGAAGCATTATACGAACTTACGAAGCTCCTGCGCGTGTCGTTTCAAAATACAGAGTAGATGTTCTTGCACGTATTTCAGGATATCTTACAAAAAGCTACTTTAAGGAAGGCGATTACGTAAAAAAAGGACAAACACTATTTCAAATCGAACCTACAGAGTTTTCAAATGCCGCAAAAATGGCAAAAGCTAATGTGGCAAATTTAAAAGCACAGCTTGAATTTGCTGAAAAACAACTTGCAAGATCGGAAGAACTTGTAAAAAAAGATTATATTGCAAAATCACAATACGACCAGATGCTCTCTCAGCGGGATTCACTTCGCGCTCAGGTTGCATCTGCCGAAGCAAGCTACAATGACAGCCAGCGGATTATGGGCTACACAATAGTAAAATCTCCGGTTGACGGACGCGTCGGTATAATCAACGTGACTGTCGGAAACTATGTAACACCATCATCAGGTGCCTTAACAACCATAAACAGTATGAACCCTATTTATGTAACTTTTCCGCTTGATTCAAGCGACTACGCAATCCTTGCAAACTCTGACGGAGAAGCAAATTCTAACAGAAAAGTCGAATTATACCTCCCTAACGGTGAAAAATATAAATTTGACGGCGTTCAGGATTTTCAGGACAACAAAGTTGACCAATCCACAGGTACAATAACAATGCGTGCTACATTCCAAAACCCTAACAACGCGCTTATTCAAGGTGAATTTTTGACAGCAAAACTTTATGCAAACAAGCCGTCAAATGTTCCGGTTGTACCGCTTGTTGCAGTTCAGGAAAATCAAGCCGGAAAATATGTTTACAAACTTGATGAAAACGATCTTCCGCAGTTAACTTATATAAAAACAAAAGGACAAAACGGAGATACCTGGATTGTGGAAGACGGGCTTAAAAAAGGCGACAGAATTGTTACAAACGGACTTCAAAAACTTACCCCCGGCCGCCCTGTTACAATAGTTTCGCAAGAAGAAATGAAAAAAATTGAAGCGGAAGAAAAAGCGGCTGATACAAATACTGACAAAAACCAAAAATAACCGTCAAAATGAAAGGGCTTTTACCGCAATATGCGGTCAGGTAATTAAAAAATATGGCAGAAAATAATAACGGAAATTTATTTATAAAACGACCAAAACTCGCAATCGTAATATCGCTTGCGATAATTTTAGCGGGAATGCTGATGATAAATATGCTTCCATTGGAAGAATATCCGTCAATTACGCCTCCGCAGGTTGTAGTAACGGCAACATATGCCGGCGCAAGTTCAGATGTTGTTGAATCAACGGTTGCGGCTCCGATTGAAGCACAGTTGAACGGTGTTGAAGATATGATTTATATGTCATCAACATCAAGAAACGGGCAATATGAATTGACGCTTTATTTTGCAATCGGTTCGGATCCGGATATGGCAGTTGTAAACGTACAAAACCAGTTACAGCTTGTAACACCGCGTTTGCCGGAAGATGTTAAACGTTATGGGCTTTCCGTTAAAAAATCAACAGGCGGTCCCGGATTAATGATGATTGCAGTTAATTCGCCGACTCACACATATGACTCGCTGTACATTGCAAACTATGCATCAATCTACATTAAGGATGAACTCGCGCGTATCAAAGGTGTCGGTAAAGTTTCAGTATTCGGTTCTGCGGATTATTCAATGCGTATCTGGCTTGATGCGGCAAAAATGGCAAACCTCGGAGTTTCAATATCCGAAGTCAACAATGCAATTCAATATCAAAACACCCAGAGTCCGGCGGGTGACCTTGGCGTTGAGCCGATGAAAAATAAACAGTTGATTAAACTTACAATGAGGACAAAAGGCCGTTTACAGGATGTTAAAGAATTTGAAGACATAATTGTCCGCTCAAAACCCGACGGTTCACAAATAAAACTGAAAGACATTGCTCGTATTGAACTCGGTGCTGAAAGTTACTCATATTTTTCACGTATCGGCGGCCGCGATTCCGCAATTATTTCAATAAGCCAGCTTCCGGAAGCCAACGCAATTGATTTGTCAAATAAAATAACTAAAAAAATGGCAGAACTTTCCAAAGGTTTTCCGCAAGGTATTGAGTATAAAATTGAACGTGATGAAACAGACTTCGTCAGAGAATCAATTAAAGAAGTAATCAATGCAATCGGACTTGCAATTGTGCTTGTCGGAATCGTAACTTATATGTTCCTTGGAAGCGCAAGAGCCGCATTAATTCCATTTTGCGCAATTCCGGTTTCATTAATCGGCGTATTTATATTCATGAACCTTCTGGGATTTTCAATAAACCTTTTGATATTGTTCGGTTTGGTTCTTGCGGTAGGTCTGGTTGTAGATGACGCGATTGTTGTACTTGAAAATACCCAGCGCCACATTCAGGAGGGCAAAAATCCGAAAGATGCAACTGAAATCACAATGAAAGAAGTTTTCGGTGCTGTTCTTGCAACTTCTCTTGTATTGATGGCAGTATTTGTACCGGTTTCTTTTATGGCAGGTATTACAGGTCAAATGTTCCGTCAGTTTGCACTGTGTATCGCTTCCTCAATCGGTTTGTCAACACTTGTTGCACTGACACTTGCGCCTGCTCTTTGTTCAATGATTTTGAAATCAGGTGAAGAGCACAGTCATTTTGTAGTTATACAAAAATTTGACGAGTGGTTTAATAAAGTAAGAGACAAGTATCTTGTCGGTGCGAAATTCTTTATTGATTCACCGGTTGCAACAGTAGTCACATTTTTAATAATTATTCTGTTCATCGGATTTATGGGCAAGATTATACCGAGCGGATTTTTGCCGACAGAAGATAAGGGAGCAATTTTTGCACAAATTCAGCTTCCTGACGGTTCATCGGCCTCAAGAACCGATATTGTCGCAACAGAAATAGAATCTAAAATACTTAACATTCCCGGAGTTGAAAATACAATTACAATGGTAGGATTTTCCGGCGAAAACACAGCACTGATTGTTGCAAGACTTGCCGAATGGTCTGAAAGAAAAAGCAAAGACCTTTCAATGCAAAGTATTATGAGCAAAATGCAAAAAGAATTTTCCGACTATCCTGCAGCTAAAATTGCGGTATTTGCACCGCCTTCAATTTCAGGTCTTGGTATGTTCGGAGGTTTTGAATATCAGCTTCTGGACAAAGGCGACCGTACACCGCAGGAATTATATGAAGAAGCGGAAAAACTAATTGCCGCAGCTAATAAAAATCCTGCATTTCAGCTTGTATATACATCTTTTACGGCAAATCTTCCGCAGCTGCTGTTGAACGTAAACGCGGACAAAGCAATGGCGCAGGGTGTTGAAATATCAGAAATTTACAGCGCTCTTGCAGGGTATTTCGGAAAATCTTACGTAAATGACTTTAACAAATACGGACGTGTTTACCGTGTTTATTTGCAGGCAGATTCGGAATTCCGTGAAAAGCCGGCAGATATTGAAAAAATCTTCGTTAAAAACAAATACGGTACAATGGTGCCTTTAACATCTGTTGTTGAAGTTAAGGAAATAGTCGGGCCTTACAGTTTAACAAGGTTTAACATGTATCCCGCAATTACAATTAACGGAATGACACGCCCCGGAGTAAGTTCAGGTGAGGCTATGAGTATTATGGAACAAATTTCCGATGAAGTTCTGCCTGATGATATGGGTTACTCATGGTCAGGAAGTTCTTTACAGGAACACGAATCTTCAGGACAAATCGGACCGATTATCGCAATGTCGCTTGTATTTGTGTACTTGTTCCTTGTCGGACTTTACGAAAGCTGGATGCTTCCGATTGCAGTACTTCTGATTTCACCTGTTGCACTGGTCGGAGCACTGTTCTTCCAGTATGTTTCAGGTTATTCACTTGATATTTACGCTCAAATCGGACTTGTTATGTTAATAGGTCTGTCAACAAAGCAGGCAATCTTGATTATTGAGTTTGCAAAAGACGCCCATCAGGAAGGTATGAATATTAAAGACGCCGCAATGCAGGCTGCAAAATTAAGATTCCGCGCTGTTATGATGACAAACATTGCATTCATTTTAGGTTTGCTTCCGCTTGTTTTTGCAACAGGAGCCGGAGCCGCAAGCAGAAACTCTGTCGGCATGACGGTTTTTGGAGGTATGATGGCTGTTGCGTTTATCGGAACCTTCCTTGTGCCTGCATATTATGTTTTAATCGAACAGTTTAAACAAAATATCTACCAATTCGTAAAAAAACAAAGAGAAAAGAAAAATAAAGGTAACGTTTAAAATTATGTTGAAACGAATACTTATATCAGCTTTAATAATCAGCTTGGGCTTGAACGCAAAAGCCGCAACAACGGCCCAGCATGTCGGAAACACCTTAAATCCGAAAGAATTTCCGCATGCGGAAGAAGTTTTGCCTAAAAAAGTTGACGATAAAGTAGTTATTGAAGGTTCCGTCGAAAAAAATATTGATCTTACGCTCGAACGCTGTATTGAAATTGCTCTCGGAAACAATCCGCAGATTAATGCCGCATTCCATGATGTTCTGGCATCTGATGCCAAAATCAAACAGGTCTGGTCAAATTACTTTCCTCAATTCAGCTGGCAGACAGGTTATACAAGAATCCGTCAACTGCAATTGTCTGATGCTCTGGGACAAAACCTGACCTTCAACTATTTTATTCTTGGACAAATCACTTTGCAGCAAATGCTTTATGACTTCGGCGTAACGCAAAATCAGGCAACAATAAGACGTTTGGAATACGAAGGTCAAAAATCAACACTGTCTGAAACTATTAACAATGTAATTTATCAAACAAAAGACGCATATTTCAATCTTTTGTATTCTTACGAGAAAAAGCGCGTTACAGAAATGACAGTGTCGCAATACTCAATGTTTTATGATCAGGCTAAAGCCTTTTATGAAATCGGTCTGAACCCGAAAGTTGACGTTACAATTGCCGAATCCAATTTAAGCAATGCAAAATTGCAGCTGATTCAGGCAAGCAATGCTGTTAATCTTGCTGTAGCACAGCTTAACAACATTATGGGTGTTCCTTTTATTGAGCCCTATAATGTTCAGGAGCGTCTCAGGTATGAACCTGTCAATATTACGCTTGAAGGTGCTGTTGATATTGCACGCGATGCCCGTCCGGATTTGAAACTTGCAGAAACAAAAGTCGAAGCGGCAAAACAAACTCTTAAACTTGTTAAAAAATCATATTTCCCGACATTATCTGTAGAAGGTCAGGTTCAGGTCGGCGGTAAAAACTGGACATCTAACCACGGTTACAATTTGGGCGGATATTTAAATTTTCCGACAATCAACGGAATGCTTATCAGGAATGAAATTAAAGAAGCAAGATATTTGTATGATAAGGAACTTGCAAACGCTCAAATAACGCAAAACCAGATATATCTTGAGATTCAAAATGCTTATCTGACACTTATCGAAAAGAAAAATCAGATTCCGGTTGCTATTTTGCAGGTCAAACAAGCAAAAGAAAATTATGAGCTTTCATACGGAAGATACAGAGTCGGCGAGGCCAATCCGATTGAACTTAAAGAAGCACAGACTACTTATCAGACAGCGCAGTTGAATTATTACGGTGCACTTTACCAGTACAACACGGCCAAGGCCGCTCTTGAAAAGGCAATAGGAAAAAATCTTGCAAGTCAGGCTGAAGAAGATATTGAACTTGAACTTGATGAAGATATCAAAGCCTCAAAATAATTTTTTATTACATATACTTTGTCTTGGAATCCCGCAAAAACAGCGGGATTTTGTTTTGTTAACATTTCTTCACGAAATTTAAAACAAAAGGCAATTTTTTAATGTTTATATATTTTATATATATGTAAGAGATAATAAAGAAGAGATTTTAAGAAAGAGAGCACAAAATGTTACCAACTGCATCAGGATCAAAAAACGATACTAACGGCAACGGTCAATTCGGAACATTAATCAGAAAAAGAACAAACCGTAAAAGTAAAAAAGGATTATCCTACGAAAATTACACATATTTGGATAAAACTGATAAAAGAATGAGATTTAACAATGCACGCGACCCGATTTATTATGTGTTTGACTGCATTGAAAACAGACCGATTTCAACACTTACAAAAGAATTTGTTAAAGACACATTCTTTGAAATAACAAATTTCGTATCAAAAGTCGTTGCATAATTAATAGGAAAAGAAGGAAAATACAAAAAAGACGGTATTAAAACCGTCTTTTTTTATTAAATCTTTGTTTTGTACGCAGTCTGTTATTTTTTCTGCTATAATAAAAAAGTTAGAAAGGACGTGCAAAATGGACAACAAAAGAATAGTATCGGGAATGAGACCGACAGGCAAACTTCATCTGGGGCATTATTTAGGCGTAATTCAAAACTGGGTGGAACTTCAAAAAAAATACGAGAGTTTTTTCTTTGTTGCGGATTGGCACGCTCTGACGACAAAATACGATAAAACGGAAAATTTAAAAAACGATGTTGTTGATGTTGTAATTGATTGGTTAAGCTGCGGAATCGACCCAGAAATTTCGACAATATATGTACAATCACTTGTTCCGGAGATTGCGGAACTCAACATATACCTCGGAATGATAACTCCTCAAAACTGGGTGGAACGTGACCCTTGTCTTAAAGATATGGCAAAAATTTTACGCACAAAAGAAGGCGCAAATTCTCAAATCAGTTACGGCTTGATGGGATATCCCGTTTTAATGAGCGCAGATATTATGATGTTTAATTCATCATACGTACCCGTAGGCGTTGATCAGGTTGCGCATATCGAGATTACGCGCGACATAGCAAGAAGATTCAATAACATTTACAAATGCGAATTTTTCAATGAACCGGAGCCGCTTTTGAATCACTGCTCTTTAATCTGCGGACTTGACGGAAACAAAATGGGTAAATCATTCCAAAACGACATAAAGATTTCTGACTCTGCTGAAGTTACGGCAAAAAAAGTGATGTCTGCGATTACGGATAGAAGCCGTATGAGAAAAGACGATCCCGGACATCCTGATGAGTGTGAAGTTGCTTTCAAATACTGGAATATTTTTGCAGAGAAAGACCAAGTAGAAAAAGTAAGATGTGAATGCGAAAAAGGATTAAGAGGATGTGCTGATTGTAAAAGACAATTAGGGGCATTGATTAATGAAAAAATTGCTCCAATTAGAGAAAAAAGAGCATACTACGAAGCTCACCCTGAAATTGTTCACAAAATTATTAAAGAAGGTTCTGAAAAAGCAAGAGCTGAAGCTCAAAAAGTTCTCAAAGAAGTAAGAAGACTTGTGAATATGTACTAAATTGAATAAAATAATTTGAATTACAAAGCGAGCTTATATTTTATATAAGCTCGCTTTGTTTTTACTTTGCTTTATTTCCAAGGATAATCTTCCCTTATCTCCCAATTATCTTTAAATATTAGAGCACCACACCCCAACGAGGTATTTACCCCTCCTGTTTTACGAGTACAAATATTTTGTTTAATATAATCCCTTGGCTGGTCTGAGTTCCAAAAACTCAACTGTGCATTTTCAAAATTTAATGAAAGGCAAAACCCATCAATTCCGGAAATATTTGGACCGGCAGGTCCATTAATATCAACATATATCAATAAACCATTGAGTTTTGTAGCATCTGATTTAAAACTAAGCATAATCGATACACCGTTTGCAAGAGGCATTATATACATCGCAGAATTATTTATACTTGGTCTTTCTGAAACTTCACCAGATAATAAATGATAACTTTTCCAGCCCGCATTTTTCAGACTTCCGCGTTTTGGTTTGCCATTCATTTGTAGATATGGTTCAATATAAAGCTTACAAATTTCTTCTAGTGCAGCTGAATCATTTTTAGAATAACGTTCCAAATTCCACTCTCTAGGCTCGCCATTGTCAACTTGAGAACGTAAAAAAGCCTGACTCAATATTGAATAGGTCTGTTTTAAACGTTCAGCTGTTACTTTTTTCTGATATTTTCCGATTATCGATGGTAGCGTCATTGCTATTACAATGCCGATTATCCCTAAGGTTATCAGAACTTCTGCCATAGTGAATGCGCACTTTTTGTCATTCTGAGCGAAGCGAAGAATCTCTTGTATGCCATTTTTATAGATCCTTCGGGTTTCACCCTCAGGATGACAGAGTAAAATCGGCTTTTTAAACCTCAATAATTCTAATACAAATCCTAAAAATTTTCCTTTGAGGAGCTTATTCTCGGGTGCCCCCCCCCCGTTTTTTCAAGCATAGCGTGCATTTCCAGCATTTTATATCTCCTCTTAATTTAATCTTCTCCATTTTGATTATATAATATTATCATCCTTTTGGCAAATTTAGACAAAATAATAGCCGCTGTCGCGGCTTTATCTCATTGTAAAAGGTTAGTGTGTAGGAGAAAATAAAGAAAAAGAAAATGGTTTTATAATCATGGTATGCCCGCAATGATTAAGTGTATAACATATATTTATTATATCCTTTACATATCTTAAAGATATCAATTGTGACTATTCGTTTCAAACCTTAATAAAAAATTGCAATGAGGGATTATTTAAAGTAAAATACTTTATATATTAGACAATGGGGTATATTAATGGAGATTACAGCTAAAAATTTAGTCAAAATATACGGTGACAGAAGCGTTGTAAACGATATTTCATTTAATATGAATAAAGGTGAAGTTGTTTGTCTTTTAGGCCCTAACGGCGCCGGAAAAACAACTACGTTTTATATGGTCGTCGGGCTTGTAAAACCGAACAAAGGACAAATTTTGCTTGACGGTCAGGATATAACAAGCTGGCCCATGAATATTCGTGCAAAAGCCGGAATCGGGTATCTTCCGCAGGAAGCATCCATTTTCAGAAAACTGACGGTTGAAGATAATATCAAACTCGTTCTTGAAATGAACGATAAACTTACCGAAAACGAGAAAAAACGAAAACTTGAAGAGCTTTTAACTGAATTCGGTGTTCTGAAACTCCGCAACTATTCTGCTGTTTCGCTGTCAGGCGGAGAACGACGCCGGGTTGAAATCGCAAGAGCACTTGCAGCAAGCCCCGATTTTATGCTGCTCGACGAACCGTTTGCAGGGATTGACCCGATTGCAATAGGCGAAATTAAAGATAACATCAGAAAAATTTCTCAGGACAAGGGACTCGGCGTACTTATCACAGACCACAACCCCAAAGCAACACTTTCAATCACAGACAGAGCTTATGTAATCTTTGACGGAAAAATTAAAATTCAAGGCAGAAGCCGTGATGTAGCTGTTGATCCGGTTGCAAAAGAATTTTATTTAGGAAAGGATTTTGCGCTTTAATGAAACCTTTTAAAATTACGGTTTATGACAAATATATTTTTACACAGGTATTTTTTGCAGCATTCGTTTCGATTTTGCTGTTCACCGTAGTTTGGATTGCGCCGGAAATGCTTTTAAACACAATCAAAAGAACTCTTGCCGGCGAATACGGAATAAAAACCGCAATTCTTATTCTGACTTATGAACTTCCGAAAATTCTGGGCAAAGCATTTCCTGTCGGATTACTTTTGGGAACCCTTTTTACATTTGACAAACTCAGTAAAGACAGTGAATTGACTATCTTTAGGGCGGTCGGCATGTCTTTTTTCAGAATTCTGGCTCCGGTTCTTGTTTTGAGCTTTCTGGTCACAGGGCTTTGTTTTGTAACTTACGACAAACTAATCCCGTTTTCATGTCAGAAACTTCAGGCAATTAACGGAATTCGCCCGACAACACAATATATTTACACACAAAAAGACGATTCAGGACATCCGACAAAAGCCATAGTTGTCTCAAAATTTTCTTTAGGCGACATGCAAAATATTATTGTGCTCGATTTTTCTAAAAAACTTTACAGCGACGTTCACCAACTGTCAGAAATTTATGTTGCAAAAACAGGAAAATGTCTAAAAGATTATTGGGAACTCAACGATGTAACCAAATACGTTATAACATCAGACGGCATATTTAAAGATATTTTAAAACTTGATAAAATGGATATTCTTGATGCAAAAGCCGCACAAAATGCATATACGCTTATGATGTACAGCACAAAACGTGACAGAGATATAACAAACAATGATTTAAAAAATTATATTTCTCTTTTAAAAGAAGAGAATATGACGGAAGAATACAGATTTATGCTAAACAAATATTTCCAAAGATTTTTCCATCCGTTCGTCTGCGTTTTACTGGCTATTATGGGAACACTGCTCGGTTTTAGCAAACCGAGAGAACAAAGATTGGTTGGTTTTACAATTGCAATCGGATGTATATTTGTTTATTATATTACTCTTCCGTTCTTTGATTTGCTTGCGGAAAAAGGAATTCTTCCGCCGCTTATTACGGCACTATTCCCGCCGCTTGCATTCCTGACCTGTATTGTTGCATTTTATAAATCTAAGGATCTGTAATCTTATGAAAAAACTTCTATTCCTGTTTGCATTATTTTTGTTCGGCAGCTCATGTTTTGCAGCCGAGCCGATTGAAATAAATTTTAATGACGGAATTTATCACATAATTTTGCATGGCGAAAAAATAAAGAAAAAAATAAGGTTCACATCAAATGAAAGTCTTATAACAAACAAAGAAATGCACAATGCCACAGGAGCAGTTTTAACAATCAACGCAGGATATTTTGATCCGGAAAACCAAAAAACAATTTCTTATGTTACAACGGATTATGTTACATCTGAGGATCCGTATTTTAATGAGAATTTGCTAAAAAACCCCGTTTTACGCAAAAACCTTACTAAAATTCTCAACAGAACAGAATTTCGAATTCTTGAATGCAGTGAAGGCAAAACAAAATTCAGTTATGAAATTGTTCCGCACAACAGTCCTTCAAGTTTCGGCTGTTCCGTAAGAACTGCAGCACAAGGAGGACCGTTAATTTTGCCTGAATTACGGCTTGAAGAGGAATTTTTTGTCGTAAAAAAAGACGGTCAAGTTATAAGAGAATCCGCATCTGTTCTTCAAAAAACGGCAAGAACTATTATCGGGCTTAAAAACGGAGAAGTGCATATTCTGATAATAACCGACGAACATCCGATGGATTTATATGAAGTGCAAAAATTTTGCAGAGAATTGGGGCTTGAACGCGCAATGGCATTTGACGGCGGCAGTTCAACATCTATGAATTATAAAGATGAAATAGAAGTGATTTCCACAAAGGGCGACGGTGCCGGAAGAAGTGTAAAATCTTTTATGCAGGTCTTTAATTAATCAACGATTGCCTTATTAATTTTGTCAATCATCTCCTCAAGCGTCATACCGTATTTTTCTTGAGTTTTAGTCAACTTTCTTTCTGTTGTGAGCTGCTCCAGATACTTTTGAGTTTGTTTTTGGGTAATACCATACTTTTCAAATTCATCAAAAACATTTGTCATGCGTTTATTAATCAAAGCACTTTTTTCAGCGAGTTCAGATAACACAAAATCCGAATTTTTCACATTTGATAAATCCGCTTCCTGTAATTGTTTAGCCAGAAGTTTTTTATCTTCTAAAAGCTGATTAAATAAATTTTCAGCGCGCTCTTGCGGAATTTTAGAATTCTTCAATTCATCCAGCACCTCTTTTAAAGATTTTTTAGCAACGGACGTATCCGCAGAAAGCTCCTTTATCATAAAATCCGCTTCCTTTTGAGTGATACCGTTTTTCATATCATATTCAAATGCAGCTTTACGAATATCAGCAATCTGCTCGCTGAACTGAAATCCCAACATATATCGATTTGGAGTCGGAAGTCCTATGTTAATCCAATCCTGTCGATTTTTTAAAATTGTATTACGCGTCGGCTTTAGCTCAGATTCTGCCAAAAGTTTACGAATCTCAATAATGCTTCTGACATGCGTATCGTATATAGCATCAAAAGCATCTGTTTTTCTGAATCCGGCATAGGCAAGATCCCTTGCAAAATCAGCAGCCGGTTCATATGCCACCAAATTATTTAAAATTACGTCTTTGAATTGCGGATTTTCTTCTGCAAATTTAAGGGCAAGTTTTGCTATTTTCACATTATTTTCAAGCCCGTACTTTCCCGGAGTAAAAAGTATATTGTATGTCAAATCCTCCGGATCAAGAGTTTTTATAAATGCAAGATAATTTTCAAATTCCTCAAGCTGCACTTCGCCTTTTAATTTTGCAATTTTATTTTCTACATTCGTAAAAAACGAAACTTTGTCACTCAGCTTGTCTGTATTGTATTTGGAATAATCCACAAAATAATCTTTTACTTCATCAACAAAGTTTTTAAAATGACCTTGATATTCAGGATTGTTTTTTGAAAACCTGACTATATCCCGCGATATTCTGAACCTGTTATCACGTTTGTAGTTATCTAAATTGAATTTTATATCAACTTTGACATCTGAGGCTTTGTGATTTTTCAAAAAATCAAGGAAATATCCAAACTCTTCATATTGCCTCTCATAAGACAAACTTTCAAGTTTGGAATAAACTTGATTAAAAAACTCTGTCTGCTCTGAAACTGTTTTATATTTTTCAAACTTGTTGTAAGGAATTACGGATTTATATTTATCAAGATTCACCGCGCCTTTTTTAAGTCTCTCTTCTCTTGGCGGACACATTGGAACAAACTGCTTTTTTGAAGGCTTTGCGTCAAACTTCAAAAGGCTGTCTTTTATTTCATTAGTCAGTCCTGAAACTTCATCAACAACATTTTTGCCTCTGCCGAAAACGCCAAAACGCGCAGCCAGAGCCGCTGCAAGAATACCTGCTGAAACAATTCCGGCTCCGTATAAAAATTTATCAGCTCTGTTAATTTTCTTATTTTCCGGCTTGTCATTATAAACGGGAGCATCACCGCTAAACGGCGATACTCCCGAATTATTTATCTTTAAAACGTTTATTTTTGATACATTCATGGTTAACCTTTTAGCCGTTCACTTCAAACCTTGTGAAGATTTTTTTTTGCTAAAAAGTATTTATTTTTTACATAACTTTAACTATTTTACAAAAAAGCTGGCGTTAACATTAGCATAAATTTTTACGGCACCGACTTCAATCGGAGTTGCAGCTCCGTAAGCAGGTACAGCTTCTGCTGAATCGGCAGCTTTTGCGCTTAACATCATATTGCGGTAAGTCACTCTTGTTGATGCATTCGGACTGCAGCTTCCGCTTATGGATTTGACGCCTGTAATTGATGAACCTGCTGCTTTAACAATACTGTCAGCCTGTGTACGTGCTCTTTTAGTTGCAACAGAAAGCAGTTCATCGCATTCTTTTTCGTATTGAGAAAGCGTGAAACTCAAATTGCTTACGTCTGTTGCACCGAGAGAAATTGCTTTATCAATCATATCGCCGGCTTTGTCAATTGATTTTGTATGAACGACAATTGTGTTTGAAACTTCATATTTATCAAGATTTCTCTTGTTGTTTGAAGAATATGTATAAACCGGATTTGCTCTGAAATTTGTTGTTTTTACATAATCTCCGTTTTCCGGATTAATCATTCCTTTCAGAGCGGAATAAACTTTATCTGAAATCTCTTTGTTTTCTGTTGTTGCTTTTTGCATTGATTTGTTGTCTGAAGTTACAACAGAAATAGAAATTTCCGCTACATCAGGTGCCAGCTCTTTGTTGCTTGATGCGCTGATTGAAACATAACCGCGTTCATCTTTTTCAGACGCTGCCGCATTTACCGAATTTACTGACAAACCTGCAATCAATGCCACTGCTGCCGCTGCAACCAAAAATCTTTTCATAATTTCTCCTTATCATTTTCATCAACTGAAACCGAGTTTTTCAACTCATTATTTTCAACTTTATCAAGTTCTTTTAATTCATCGGATTTTAAAATCATTGCGTTAATTTGACGGGCTTGCGCCTGAGTCTTGATTTTTAGCATTAAATCCCGTACTTCGGATTCACTAAGCTGTGCTGGCTGTTTTAGGGCAACGAAAGTTTTGCTTCCGCCTGAAACATATATTGCAAGTGCAATAATTACCCACAACAAAATACCTTGAAAAATATTAATCTGCGGAAGGAACGATAACGAGCCTGATGCCATGTTCCACAAACACATTGCAACAATACCCGGAAATGCTACAAAGCCCATTATCAGACAGATTACAACAAATGCTGCAAATATTAGGCCTTTCAGACCTGAAATCTGTATAATCCTCGCATTTTTTCTCATAATACACTTCCTTTCCCTAATTCGGGGAATTTGTTTTAATCATTTCAAGAAATTCATCTTCTGTCAATATTATAACACCTAAATCCTGAGCTTTGTCCAATTTTGACCCCGGATTTTCGCCGGCAATTACGTAGGACGTATTTTTAGAAACAGAGGATGACGGTTTTCCGCCCATTGACTTGATAAGTTCCTGCGCTTCATCCCTTGTCATATTTCGTAATGTTCCGGTAAGAACAAGTGTTTTTCCTTTCAAAACATCACTGATTCTTTCAACTTCCTGAACAGGATTAACACCGAGCGCTTTAAACTCTTCCATAAGTTCAATATTCTTTGGCTTGTTAAAAAACTCTCTCACTTCAATAGCCGTTTTCAAGCCAATTCCGGGAATTTCTACAAGTTCAAAAGAATCCGCATGGTATAATCTGTCAAGTGTTTTAAATTCATTTGCAATAATTTCTGCGGTTTCTTTACCGACATGCTTTATTGTTAATGCAGTCAGAAAACGGCTGAGAGGCTGCTTTTTGCTGTTTTGAATAGATAAATACATGTTACTTGCCGATTTATCCTTTACATTGTCAAGTTTGAAAAAGTCTTCTTTTTTCAGCTTGTACAAATCAAGCGGCGTTCTCACAAGCCCTTTTGCAAAAAGCTGTTCTATAATTCCGGGCCCGATTTTGTCAATATCCATCGCGTCGCTTGATACCCAAAATTCGAGTTTTGATTTCAATAGTTCCGGACAATCAGGATTAGAGCAATATAAATTCACTTCATCCGGACGGGTTTCCAATCTTGCACCGCAAACAGGACAGGTTTTCGGAATTTCATATTCAGGAAGATTAAAATGGTTTTCGTTATCGACAACCCGTATAACTTTCGGGATAATTTCAGCCGCTTTTTTAATCACAACATCATCTCCGATGCGAATATCAAGACGTTTTACTTCATCAAAGTTATGAAGACTTGCTCTTGCAACGGTGCTTCCCGCAAGATTGACCGATTTCAAAATAGCAACAGGCGTAACGGCTCCCGTTTTTCCGACATTTAATTCAATATCCAGAAGTTTTGTCGTTGCTTCCTCCGGCGGGAACTTAAATGCGGTTGCCCATTTTGGGGCACGCGCCGTATAGCCGAGTTCTTCCTGATAAGTTAGTTTATTAACCTTGATAACAACTCCGTCGGTTGCATAATCCAGTTCAAAGCGTTTTGTATCCCACTCTTTGCAGTACTCGATGGCTTCCTCTATGTTTTTGCAGAGACGAATATTCGGATTTACGCGAAAACCGAGTTTTTTCAGATACATCATGCTTTCGTAGTGTGTTGCCGGCGGATTTGGAAGATTTTCAAAACTTGAGTTGTAGACAAAGATTGAAAGGTCTCTTTGCGCCGTGATTGTACTGTCAAGCTGTCTGATTGAACCTGCTGCCGCGTTTCTGGGGTTGGCAAAAAGTTTTTCGCCTTTAAGCAAACTTTCTTCGTTTAATTTTTCAAAAGAAGTTTTCGGCATATAGATTTCCCCGCGAACCTCGACATCTACATCTTCAAAGAGTTTCAGAGGAATTGCTTTGACGGTTTTTAAATTTGTTGTAATATTTTCGCCCGTAACTCCGTCGCCGCGGGTTACGCCGGTTGTAAAAATACCCTTTTCGTACGTCAATGCAATTGCAAGTCCGTCAATTTTCAATTCACAAACCAGTTCAACCTGATCTTTAAAATTTTTTGATAATTTTTCATACCAAACAGTCAAATCATCGTAATTATAAGTATTATCCAGACTGTAAAGTCTGTATTTGTGTTTGTAGGGCAAAAATTTTTCGCTGATTGAACCCACTCTTTGCGTCGGGCTGTCTGGCGTCTTGAGTTCCGGATATTTCATCTCAAGCATTTTTAATTCCGCAAACAGTTTGTCGTATTCATAATCGCTTATTACCGGATTGTCTTCCACGTAATACAAATAATTATGTTTATTGATTTCATCTTTCAAGAAATTTATTCTGTCAATCATAGCCCTAACTGCTCCCCTTAAATTTTACTTATCATGTAAAAATTTATAAAATCATTAACAATTCGCGGATAACTTTTGTTGCGACAGCTGTTGAAACACCTGATGAATCATAATCAGGCGCAAGTTCAACAACATCTGCTCCGACAATATCAAAGTCTTTTAAATATTTAAACCAGCCGATTAAAGTATTAAAATCCAGTCCGCCTGATTCCGGTGTTCCAGTTCCTGACATAATTGACGGATCAAGAACATCCAAATCTACCGTTACAAAAATTTTCTTATTTTTCAATGCATCAAGATCAGAAAAGTTTTTGGCAAGCGTATTATGGATTTTCATAAATTCAAACTCTTCTTTCATTCCGGAGCGGATGCCGATTTGACGCAGATTTTGCGGGCCTATAATATCCGTACAGTGACGAATTACAGCAGAATGAGACATTTCCTCGCCCAAATATTCCCGTCTCAAATCAGTATGAGCATCAAAGTGGACAATTGCCAAATCTTTATAAAATTTAGACAATGCTTTAATTTCAGGCAGTGTAACCAGATGTTCACCGCCGATTCCGAAAACTTTTTTGCCGTCTTTATAAATTTCCTCAACATTTCTCTCAATTACATCAAGAGATTTGTAGGTATTACCCAACGGGAATTCCAAATCTCCAGCATCATGAAAATTGACATCCCCGAGATGTTTATCAAAATACGGAGAATATTCTTCCAATCCCCAGCTTGCAAGACGGATTTGCTCTGGCGCAAACCTTGATCCCGGTCTGTACGAAACCGTTCCGTCAAAAGGAAGCCCTATCATTACGACTTTTGATGTTTCATAATCGGGATTTTGTCCCATCCAATTCCTATCCAAAAACGGTCCGCTCAACATTTCTTTTTCTCCTTTGCTCTTATGTATATTTTACAACAAAAATATGTGATTTTTTTATAATATATACAAATGATTGATTTTTAAGTAAAAAACGTTAAAATACCTGTATGAAGAAAAGTTTCATTTTATTAACAAGTCTGATATTTTTTACGGGAGCCGGAGTTTTCGCCAAAAACGTGGATTACGAACAGGTTTATCGCGATTTGGAAGTTCCGACGCACAGATATATTCATGATGTTGATCCGGGGGAATATTATGACACACAAAATTCTACCTGGTCGCCGTATCCGCTTTTCAGACTGGCAAGCCCGATTTATTTTAAAACAATTACGATTGAGCCGGGATATTATGTTTTAACCCCGAGGGAGTACAAAGAAAACTGGTATATTTTATTTAAAGAGAACGGAAAAATCAAATATATAATTCCGGCTTACGATCGCGAAGTGGTACCTGTAACCTTTTATCAGGATCATATTCCGCAGCCGAAACTGACTATTACACAAAGTCTTCATATTAAAGCACTCGACACCATTGGCAAATTTTTCCCGAGTGCAAAACGTGAGCCGACACCTCAAACATACCTTGAGTCAACTGATTTGGAACACAATTATTTATCGCTTGTAATTTACTGGGGAAACTACAGATATTACACGATTTTCAGAACGATTCAGCTTTAATTTTGATACCGCGAAAGTATATTTAAGTCAGGCGCCGCCTGCGGCGGCGCCTGACAATTTCATAAATCTCTACCACCACGGGTAATCATCTTTGATTTCCCAGCCGTCCATAATTATTAATCGTCCGCATGTTACCGCATTCGCTTTACAAGTTGAATATACCTGCTCTCTTGTTATGTCATATCCGTGATATCCGTAAAAATCAAACTTTCCGGTTTTTGAATCCACCATAAACATAAAAATATCTTTTCCGACCCAATTCGGTCCTCTTAGACCGTTTATATCAGCATAAATAATTATACTCGTATATCTGTCATCTCTATCTTCATCAGTTCCCAAATTGTGTGTTGACATCCTTATCTGAAGCACTGTTCCGTCATTTAAAATAATCATTTTCCCGTCTCTTGCAACAATCGGTACAGCATAACTTCCATCCTTTATCTCTTTGTAACCCAAATCAGCAAACGAACCCCATTCCGCTTTTTTGACCTTGGCCAGATATGGTACTATATATGTTGAGGAAAAACTTTCAACTATTTTTTGCAGATTTTCAGGGGTCGCTTCACTATCATAATAACCTTCGGTTCCCCAGCCTGAAGGATCTCCGTAATCCGCTATCGAACGCTGAACCGCCTGCGCCAAAACTGTATATGTTCGCTTTAATCTGGTTACGGTTGCTTTCTTCTGCCATTTGCCTATTAGTGATGGCAACGTCATTGCTGCAACGATTCCGATTATACCGAGTGTTATAAGAACTTCCGCAAGCGTAAATGCGTGCGAATCAGATTGGGATAAATCGCACTCAGGAGCTTTATTGCGGGTTGCCCCCCCCCCCTGAAATCCAGTCATATCAATACTTTTCATACCTTTTAGCTCCTTCTTATTTTTTCTTCTCTCTCATTGTAGCATATTTTTGCTGAGTGTTCAACAAAAAAAAAAACGGAACGCTTACTAAAAATGCGTTCCGTTTTCTTATATTGTTCAATAATTACTTGCTAAAAAGTTCTTTGAATTTTTTACCGGCTGTAAATGCAGGAACTGTTTTTGCTGCAATTTTCAATTCAGCACCGGTTTGCGGATTTCTACCGGTTCTTGCTGCTCTTTTTCTGGGTTCAAAAGTACCAAATCCAACAAGTGTAACTTTTTTGCCTTTTGAAACTGCTTTTTCAATTGTTTCCAATGTAGCAGCAATTACATCACCTGTTGCTTTTTGAGAAACTTTTGCTTTTTTTGATACTTCTTTTACCAATTCTTCTTTGTTCATTACGAACCTCCTTCTTACCTTTTCTTTACGCCTACGGTTCAACAGAAACCATTCTCTCTTCCGCATGCATTTTGTAATCGACAAAGCTATTATACCACTTTATTGTTTTTTGACAAGGGGTTTAGCTGAATTTTTTCTGATTTATGTAATTATATTCTGAATTTCGGCGGAATTAAACAGCGCAAAAGCACTGTTTGCAAGGGGTTTGATTAATTAACCGATTTTTCGCTGACTTTTGCAAATTTCACGTTTTGGAAAAAGTAACTCAGGATTTGATATGCATTGTAGCCTTCTTTTGCAAGATTATTTGCGCCATGCTGTGACATACCGACACCATGCCCGTTTTTCTTAATATTGTCGTCATAAGAAGGTACTGAACGGATAAAAGGCAAATCACTGCCCCACGCGGCTGATGCGTTTATGGTTTGGCCTCCTGCGGATGCCGAATAATATGCCGGAATTACTTTCATATTGTATGTCAGAACCTGTCCGAGAGTGCTTTCGACAGCAAGATTTGTTTTGGCTGTCTCAGCCGATGCCCCGCCGTAAGCCTGATCTTCCGGCGTATCTTTCAGGTCAAACCCCATAGAGGCACGCTTTCCGAGATTTGCAAGTGCATAACTTCTTGCGGCAATCGCCTGTGCCTTTAAGGCTTCAAGTTCCCAGCTTGAAGGCATTTCTGAAGGCACAACGCCTTTCAGATAATCTTCCAGTTCAACGTCATTTATTACAGTCAATTTTTTATTTTTATTCTGTACAATCAAAATTCCGCGGTACCATTTGCCTTTTGCGCTGACAAAACCGCCTTCCGGCGCCTTCAAAACAACATAATCGGAATATATTTGATAAAATTTTCCGTTTAAAGCAATTGCCATTGTATTTTTGTACGGGATAATTTCATACCCCTTCATTGCTTCAAACTTTGTTACCGTTTTGTTTGTGTTTGCGTCAATCAGAGAAGTTTCAAGAGACGAACCGATTCCGATACGGTCAACATTCGTCTGAATCCCTATTTTGATTGCATAACAGGGATTTGCAAAGGCTGAAAACATCAAAATAAATCCAGCCGAAAATGTTATCATTCTCTTCTTCATAATTTCATTATAACATATTTCCGGCAAAAGGAATTAGTTCTTTAGATTGATTTTTTAGTCTGCTGCACTCTTTTGTCCCGCTTTTTCCGCATTATCTTTTGGAGAAAAGTCTGTTTGTACGTTATCGGTTGCTTTTGAAGTTTGTTTTTTCTTAATTCCGAGTTTTTTCATTATGTCATCAGCGTAAAAGTTGCCTGTTTTTTCAGCAAGCGCATAGGATGTTATGGAACCGCAGACAAAAAGCACGCCTTTTAAAAATGCTGCTGTTCGCCCTGAAAATTTTGAAGTTTTAAAGTATTCGGCAAGCGGCTTTAAAATATTTTTATCGGATGCTTTTTCAGCTATATTTTTTACATTTTTCTCATTGAAAATATTGTCAAAAGTTTGTTTCATAACAGCTTCGCCGAGAAACATTCCCGCAAGTGCAGTTGTTTCCGTAATACCTGCGTGGACTTTGTCATCAGCCATCGCTACCTTTAGTGCGCCTGATGCACAAATCAGCGGATTTACATTGTCAGCCGCAAACTTTAGGGCTTTTCCCGCATAACTCAATGCTTTGTTGTCTTTTGAAAGATTTTCGTATGCTTTCAGAGCGCTTCGGGCTGAAAGCGCAAAAATATTGTCGTATTTGGAAATTTCCTGAAAAACACCCGCGCATTGCCCGACAGTAACTACACTTCTGCCGACATCGCCGTCTTTTGTCTTTTCAGCGTTTCTATATGCAAATATTGTTGATGCAACCGGACTAAACACTTCCTGATAACCTTTTACACACTACTATACATTTATATAAAGTATTTTTTCCCGCCTAAATTGCCATCAGGAAAAATATTTTTACAATTGTAATAAAAAATTTTGCTTTTGCTTAAAAAACTGTTATAATTACCTTATGAAGAGAGTTTTAATTTCATTTTTTATAATATTAAGTTTTTGCGGATTTAAAGCATATTCGGCAGAGCCGCTGGAAAATATTCAGCTTGAAATGCGCGATTATGATCCTGTTGAGCTTCAGGCCGGAACATTTATTCCAGTGATTAACGCACAGGAAATTTCAACACAGTATATGACGGAAGGGCAAAAACTCAAATTCATTGCCACTCACGACCTTTTTATGTATGAAACAAAAATCGTTGCGGAAGATACGATTTTCGAAGGTTACATTGAAAAAATGAACGAGCCTGTTGTCGGCACAAACGCTTCATTAATCATCAGAATTTCAAAAATGATTCTTCCAGACGGATATGAATTACCGATGAAAGGCTATATATATACCTCAAACAACAACCTTATCGGCGGCGGGATGGCAGAACCTGCCGAATGGATAAGAATGCCGCATTATCAAAACAGATTAAGAGGAACAGCCTCTTTGCAGATTAAACCAGGCGAAAAAAGAAAACTGGGCGAGCACACAACTCTCCAGTCAGGTCTTGATTTAATTATCATTTTGACCGATCCTTTAGAAATTACACATATATTAACAAATTGACAATATATTTAATCTAAAATAAAATGTTAGAAACAGTTTTACTTAGTCAGAAGGAAGGGAGAACTATGAGCAGACACTTGAATATTATACTTGCAGCAATTTTATTGAGTGCAAACGCATCTTTTGCAGCAAGCAATTTTACATACACTGAACAAACACCTGTGTATCAACAACAGCCCCAAAATTTTCAAAGCGGTCAATATTACGGTTCTCAACCGCAATTCGGAGCGCAGTATCAGCAATATCAAAGACAAAATTATAACCCGCCGCAGACCACAAATACAAATACAAACCAAACTTTGCGGGGTCACGTTGTAACGGTTCCTGCAGGACAAAATATTCCGGCAGTAACAACAATGGCATTAAGTTCAGAAAATTTGACTTTAGGACAAAATGTTTCCGTTGCATTAAGCTCCGACTTCTACTACAACGGAAGCCTGATAGCTCCGGCAGGAAGCTCTGTCACAGGTCAGGTTCTTGAAGTTTCCAAAGCAAAACGCGGAAGCATGAACGGAAAACTTATGATAAGATTTACGCAGATAACAACGCCTTACGGAACTCAAATACCGATTTCTGCCGTTATAAAAACCGACGATAACACTGGTGTTCTTGTCGGCGGCACAAAACTTGATGTTGCAAAAGATTACGGAAAAGATCTTGCTGTAGGTTCAGCAGCAGGTGCAACAGCAGGGCTTGTGATGAGTGCACTCTCAGGCGGGGAACTCGGCAGAGGAACAGCACTCGGAACCGCGGTAGGCGCAGGCGGCGGGCTTGTCAAATCAATCTGGGATAAAGGCGATAACGTCGAAATTCCGGCAAATGCAGGAATTGAGCTTACTCTTACCCAGGCAATTACCGTAAATCCCGCAGTTTATAATACAAATTATTAGTAAATCAGGTGATAATTTTATTGATAATTTAAAATAAAATTATCACCAAAAGAATACAGACAATGAAAGGATTGTCGAGGGATATGTCAATATTAGGAAAATATACAGATAACACACTTGAAGAAGATGATAATCAGGAATCAACCGGTTATACGGTTCCTGTTGTCATAAAAAAAGACAAAGGCGATAATCTGAAAAAAGATATTACGATTTCGGCTATTCTTCACCCTGCAGTTTTAGGGGTAATTTATCTGATATCATTAGTTTTGCTGTTTCTCGGAATTTCTTTTAACATTTTTGAAAGACCAAAACCCAAAATGAGAGATATTGAATTTGTTCTTGTGGACAAAGAGGATACTCCAATTAATAAAAATACTCCGTACCGCTCTGATATAAATTCCAGAGCCGGCGGACATCACGATCCGACCAAAAAGGTTTCAATGCCGTCCCCTACACCGTCGGCATCTAAAAAAACATCACCGGCGCCTCAGCAGCCGGCAAAATCTCAAAAACCGGCACCGCAGAAACAACAGCCTGCACCAAAACCGCAGCCGGCGAAGAAACCTTCTCTTGCTGAACAAATTCAAAAAGCGGTTCAACAACCTCAGCCAAAGCCTGAGCCTAAACCACAGCCTCAGCCGGCACCAAAAGCACCGCAGGCAGCTAAACCGGCACCGCCGACAGCAAGACCTTCAATCAAACCGCCGACAACACCAAAACCTGTTGCAAAACCAAGCTCAGCATTTCAGGTTCCGGTTCCGTCAGGCGGAACAAAATCAGGAAGCTATACAACCGGCCCGATTAGCGGTTCCGGAACCGCTAACAAAGGCGGAGGTTCAGGCGGGCCGACAACAGGCAGCGGCAGCAGCAGCGCAGGAAAATATACACCGGCTCCATCGCTTGCACCGACCGGCGGCGGAAATTCATCAGGTCAAAAACTTGCTAAAGGCGGCGGAGGCGGAACCGGCGGTATAGGAAATCCCGGCCCCGGCAATCCCAACGGACGTCCCGGAATTGATACAATCAGAGAACCCGACTTCGGACCTTATATGAGAGAACTCCAAAGACGAATCAAGATGAATTGGGATCCGCCAAAAGGCAACGAAAGCAAACGCGTTGTTCTGATGTTTAAAATCGCAAAAGACGGAAGACTTTTATCTTGCAACGTCTATAAATCTTCAGGATTAAAAAGTGCGGATGATGCGGCTCTTAATGCGGTAAAACTTACGGCACCGTTTAAGCCACTCCCCGCAGAATACAAAGGCCAAAGCATTGATATTCAATTCACCTTTGACTACAACGTATTCGGAGCATCCGGATATCAGTAAAAGTAAAATAACCCCCGAAATAATTTCGGAATAATAGTCTGACAAGCAATCAACAAGACTAAAACTATACAAAAAGAGAGGATAAAAACATGGAACTACTATTACACTCAATTAAACTGGATTGGCCGGTATTGTTGCCGATACTGATTTGTTCAATTCTGGTTGTTGCGGTTGTTTTCAACAGATTTCAATTTTACAAAAAGAACAAACGCGACGTTGTACTTTTCATCCCGAAATTGCAAAGAGAACTTGCCAAAAACAATCTTCAGGGCGCACAGAGCGTTGCTGAAAATTGCGGCGGAGTAATCGGAGAAGTTACGGAAGAAGCCGTCAGAATCTTTTCTGAACAAAGAAACGGATTTTCCCGTTCATTTGACATTGCAGCAGCTCTTGCAACAAGAAAACTCGAAAGCCACCTGACCATTTTGGGTACAATCGGCGGTGTTGCACCGTTCTTAGGTTTGTTCGGAACCGTTGTTCGTATTCTTTATACATTTCAGGATCTGGCAATGCAGGGCAACCAATCAGCAGCAGTTGCAATGGGTATCGGTTCAGCTTTGATTGCAACAGCCTTCGGTCTTGGAGTTGCAATCGTTGCGGTTGTATTTTACAACTCTTTCCAATCCATCGTTAAACGTTATGAAGACGATTTCCAATTAATCAAATTATTATTCCTTAGTTTTGTAGATTCAGAAGACGAATCAAACAAAACAGCGTCAAACGTTTCATTATAGAGCACACAATGCGCAAATATTAAAGGAAAAACAACAATGGCAATGAGCACAAACAAAAAAGGTAAATTATTTACCGAAATAAATATCACACCGTTAACAGACATTTTTCTTGTTTTGTTAATTATCATGATGGTTGTGGCACCGACGTTTCAGTCTATGGACAACGCAATAACCGTTCCGGAAATCAACAGCGGGGTAGCTATAGAGCAGAAGAATGCAACGATTTCAATAACACGGGAAGGTTTGATGTTTATAAACGGCAAACAAATAACCGAGGAGCAATTAACGGATGAGCTTATTGCATTAAAGAGTTCTATTGAAAAGCCCGAGGTTGTTGTTAAAGCGGACGAAAGCGTAAAGAGTGCTGAAATAATGAAAGTTATGAATGCGGCACAGGATGCAGAATACAAAAAACTTATCGTAGCGGGCGAACCGCTTTCGAAAAAAGAACAAAAAGACCTTAAAGAGAAGAAGCAAGGAGTCTAAAAATGAGCCGTAACCGCGGAGAATTTAATGAAATAAACATAACACCGTTAACGGATATTTTTCTTGTACTGCTGATTATCATGATGGTAATTGCACCGCTGCTGGATCAACAGGGGCTTAATCTTACGGTGCCGGAAAACGTTGCTCAGGAGCAGGCAAAACAGGATTCAAAAATTTTGAC
The DNA here is from genome assembly GCA_944325585.1 of Candidatus Gastranaerophilales bacterium. Classification (GTDB taxonomy): domain Bacteria; phylum Cyanobacteriota; class Vampirovibrionia; order Gastranaerophilales; family Gastranaerophilaceae; genus Scatenecus. The sequence goes on along the minus strand of CALVAS010000004.1, from coordinate 19,464 downwards.
CGTAAATGTAACGGCCGATAACAGATACTTTATCGGCGGTCAGGAAATTCCTGTTAATGAACTTGAAAGCTATATAAAAGAGCAGGCTGCGAAATATCCTGACGGAATGATGATTGAAACGGACGGCGAGGCGACGCACGGCGCAGTTGTAAAACTTATGGACAGTGCGAGAAACTCCGGAATTACAAGTATTTCGGTTTCACAGGTGTAATAGTAGAAAATATAAAAAAAGCGGGATTAAAATCCCGCTTTTTTGTTGTTATAAATTCGGATTTTCTTTAGCTTTAATCTCACCGAACATTTGTGCAACATTATATCCTATAAGATTTTCGCTTTCGAGTCTCTTTAAATTCGGCGCCAAATCACGTTTTAATTCCATTGTTAAAGATGCCGATTTCCCTGCAAAATCCAGCCCGCTTTCCTTTGCTCTTTCTTCAAGCATATCAATAATTTTTGTACCGAATTCTGTCTTCTGTTTTTGATCAGCATCACCTAAAAAAGAATCCATAAAAGTTTCATTGTAATCTTTGCCGTAAGTTTTATTCCACTGATCCATAACTTCAATTATGTTATCCTTGTTGAGACGGGAAAGTGTCTTTTCAAACAGTTCATCATCTGTTCCAAGCCCGTCAATTGCTTTAAACATATCGTCACAAATCTCATTCACTTCTTCTGGATTGGCAGTTGAAACTCTTGGTTTTCCGGCATTTGCTTGGGTATCAGCCGCGGCGGTTTCAGCCGGCGTATCAACAGTGTTGTTTAACCGTGCATTTAATTCAGCTTTCTTCGCATTCAATTCACTTAATTCGGCTTTTAATTTTGCACTTTCTGAATCTTCGCCAAAATCGCGGGTTTGATAAAGTTGTGATGTCTTTTTCTGAATTTGAGATTCTATTTTATTAAGTTCCCGTCTAATCGGACGCGTCTCTTTTTTCTCAAGTCTTTCCATAGATTTCGGCGCATATTTTTCCAGAATTTCTTCAACATTTTCGCCTTTTGCAAGATTGTCGCGGTCAGCCTTTAATTCAGCCAATTCTTCTTTCATCTTTTGATAACCGAATGCTGAAACTCTTTGTGAACCGTATTTTTCCATTCTTCGTTCAGCTCTTTCAATCTTTCTCTCCTGACGCTCAACGGCTCTGTTTAAATCCTCCAGTTCCCGCGCCGCTATTTTTGTAATATCAGAGTTTTTGCCTTCTGATTTTTCAATTCCGAGCCCCGGATAATCTTTTTCTGCTTCGGTATCTGCGCTTAAAAAATTAATTACAGTTTCGGCAATAGACTGTTTTTTCTGCGAAGCACCTGTTCCGACAGTTTTTACATCCATACCGTTAGATAAGTTTGTTGTGGGATCAATTGGCATAGCTTTACTCCTTTCATAGCGCACACAAGATGCTTTTATACCTCACGTGAATTCATTAAATCCTCGTACAGGTATAAAGTATTTCTTCCATGAAAAATTGCATACCACCCCGCCTATCCTATCCTATCCTATCCTATAGCAGATTATATAAGGCTTTCGGACATATGCAAATCAGTATTTACAAAACGTAACATTTTTAAATTTTCTGCAACTTTATTAATTTTTTTTTCCTTCAAACCTTCTTGTCAGTTTGAACTTTACTTTTTTTAATTCCCCTGCATAAATCGCTGAGTTTTATTATCAAATAAGTCGCACCGCCGACAATTAAAGTTCCCACGGCTCCATATAATGCAGCAGATTTAAACTGCATCTTCTCCGCAGTGCCTTTTACAATATCAAACATTTCTTTTGTAATATTTTCTTTATTAAAAACAAATTTCTCTTTTTTGACATCATAAGCACAACCAATCGCAGCTTTTGCAACATCATCAAAATGAACTATATTCAGCTGCTGCTTTGTATGGTTTAAATCAGCTTTCAAGCTGTCTCTTATTTGTTCAATTGACCAACCGGGATAGGTTTTATCTAACTGTGAAGTCATTACATTCTTTAATTCGCCTATATTTTCGCAGCCTTTAATATCCAAAAGATAATCCAGCATCAAATTCGGATTTTGCACAACTGATTCGCTAAACCCTTCTCCGTGCACCAAATTATGCTTAACAATACTTTTTAAAACCGTAAAATCAGATGTATCGTAATATTTTAAATTCAAATTAATACTTGCATCAACAAAATCCCCCAAAGATTTTGCTTTATCAAGATTTTTTTCGTATTCCTGAAATGCTTTTATAGTTTTAACAGATTCCCTGTCTGTTTTATTTATAATATTTTTTTCCACCTGCTTGACAAAAACATCCGAGGGGATTCCGTTCTGAAAAAACTTGTATGCCCCCGCTGATGCAGACAAAAGCCCGCCGCATACGCCGGCGCCTGCGGAAAAAATTAAATCCTGCTTATTTGTTTTTTTGACACTTTCTATAGCCATAAACTACCTATTTATAGTATAAAAACTTTAATAGTCAAATTGTTGCGCAATAATAAGAATATAAAAACATATCTTTACAAATTTTACCTTATGCCTTTATACATGACTCTATACTATATAGTATTTTTGCGGTATAATAAATTTATGGAAAATGTGTAGAATTTAGAGGGAGAATTTAATGAACAAAAGCCAATCTGCAGGATATATAATACTTGCCATTGTTGTAATTATTTTTACGGCATCAGTATTTATAGGCGGACCTGTGACGGAAACAAGCGAACTTTCGTATTCAAACTTTCTGGAAAAGTTGAGCAACAATGAGTTCAGCAGAATAGAAAAAGCTGACGACTTTTTAATTGCAGTGCCGAAAGAACAGCCCAAACAAAAAGAAACCAAAACCGAGACAACGGCAATTACTCAAAATCCGTTTATGCCGCTTGAAAAACAGGCACCGACAGTTCAATACAAAGTTTTAACACCTGCGGATCCGGATTTGATGAAAAAATTGGAGGCTTCAGACGCAGAAATAGCCGTTAAAAAGCCGAGTGAATCCTCACAGATTATGAGCATAATCGGTTCACTTCTGCTCCCGCTTTTATTTATAATCCTGCTTGTCGTAACGGCAAAAAGTATTCAGGCAGGCGGTTCTCAGGCAATGTCTTTCGGCAAAAGCAAGGCAAAACTCATGCTTGACAGCAAAGTAAAAACAACCTTCAAAGATGTTGCAGGAATTGACGAAGAGAAAAAAGAACTTGAAGAAATTGTTGACTTTTTGAAAAACGGCGACAAATACATAAAACTCGGTGCAAAAATTCCGAAAGGCGTACTTTTAATCGGCGCCCCCGGTACAGGTAAAACATTGATGGCAAAAGCAGTTGCCGGAGAAGCCGGTGTTCCGTTCTTCTCCATCAGCGGCTCCGATTTTGTTGAAATGTTTGTCGGTGTCGGCGCAAGCCGTGTTCGTGACCTTTTTGATCAGGCCAAAAAGCATCAGCCGTGTATAATTTTTATTGATGAAATTGATGCGGTAGGCCGTCAGCGCGGAGCCGGAATGGGCGGCGGACATGATGAACGCGAACAAACATTGAACCAGTTGCTGGTTGAAATGGACGGTTTTGATGAAAACACAAACATCATTGTAATTGCGGCAACAAACAGACCTGATATTTTGGACAATGCACTTCTTCGTCCGGGACGTTTTGACAGACAAATTGTTATCAACAAGCCGGACATTTTAGGCCGTGAACAGATTTTGGAAGTTCATGCAAAGAACAAACCGCTTGACAAAGATGTGGAACTTAAAACTCTTGCCAAACGCACGCCGGGATTTTCAGGCGCTGATTTGCAAAACCTTCTTAATGAAGCGGCACTTCTTGCTGCACGGCATGATCAAAAACTTATCACGATGGACAACCTTGAAGAAGCCATTGATAAAGTTATGGCAGGGCCTGAAAAGAAAAGCAGAATAATAACTGATGAAGAAAAAGAAAATACGGCATATCATGAAGTCGGACACGCACTTCTTGCAAAACTTCTTAAAAACTGCGACCCGCTTCACAAAGTTTCAATAATTCCTCGCGGAATGGCTCTTGGAATCACTATGGTTCTGCCGGAAAAAGACCATTTGACGATGAAAAAATCCCAAATTCTTGACACAATCACAATGACTCTAGGCGGACGCGTTGCGGAAGAAATCGTTTACGGCAAAGATTCAATTACAACAGGTGCAAGCAACGATTTGGAAAAAGTTTCAAGAATGGCGCGGAATATGGTAACTGCTTACGGTATGAGCGAAAAAATGGGCAATATGGCTTACGGCAAAAATGAACAAAACATATTTTTAGGACGCGACTTTGGAATGAAACGTGACTTTTCAGAAGAAATCGCTGCGGAAATCGACAAAGAAGTTAAAAAGATTGTTGATGAAAGATATGAAATCGCAAAAAGACTTTTGACCGAAAACCGCGATATGCTTGAATATATTTCCAAGAATCTTTTGGAGCGTGAAACTCTGGATGAAAAAGAATTTAACGAATTGATGGAAAAAGTAAGACGTGACAGACAAACTTGTTAACAAAACTTTATCGGAAAACCTTCCAAGCCTGAAGGCGGGAGGTTTTCCGATAAATTCTTTATACATTTTGGAACTTCCGATTTTCAATCTTGAAAACGGATTTCCTTTTATGCGGGAATATTGCTCCGGCGCCCGCGCAGGAGCAAAAAATTCAGAAGGCATCAAACACGGCGCGGGCGCCGGAGATGACGAAATCCGCAAACATCTTGTGACAGCCGCGGAAAATCTTGAACCCGATATTCTGGGATTAAAATTTAATATCGAAAAAGAAAATGATAAAAAAAGAGCTGTTGAAATTTTACAAAACCTTCTTCCCTTTATCAGAAAACCTCTTATGATACGTGGAGCCGGCAATGACGAACTTGATAAACTTCTTTTGCCTGAACTTGCAAAAACTCTTGACCGCGAAGCTATAATAGCTTCAGCAAATGAAAATACGTATAAAACAATTGTGCCTTTTACAAAAGAAAAACACTATATTGTTCTTCGCTCGCCCATTGACATAAATCTTGCAAAAGAAATTAATATTTTATCTCATGATTTGGGTCAGCCGCTTGATAAAATAATCATTGATACTGATATCGGAGGACTGGGTTACGGATTTGAATACGGTTACAGCATAATCGAAAAAATTAAACTTGAGGAAAATAAAGATAAATATTTATCCGCACCGATAATTTCATTTGCCTGCGAAGAAGCACTTAAAACAAAAGAGACAAAATCAACGGACTTTTCAAAAAGCTGGGGAAGTTTGAATGAAAGAATTGTTATGTTTGAAATTGCAGCGGCAAGCGCGGTTAGGGCAGCAGGAGCCGACTTAATCGTAATCAATCATCCCGAAACTTTAAAAATAATGAAAGGACTTGAATAATATGGAACTTTCAGGTTTACAGATTTTTAAATACCTTCCCGCCGCAAAAAAGTCAGCGGATGCAAATTGCAAAGAATGCGGATGCCCGACGTGCATGGCTTTTGCACTAAAACTTGCAAAGGGAAATACAAAAATTGAAAACTGCAAACATGTTCCGGATGAGTTGAAAAATATTTATCAAAAATCACAAAAACTTGCGCAGAAAACTGTTGAAATTAAGGGTCTGAAAACAGGCGGAGAAAATGTTTTATTCAGACACGAAAAAACCTTTCTGAATCCCACAGCATTATGCGTTTTGCTTGACTGCGCCGCACCTGATTTTGAAAAAAAATTTGAACGCGTCAAAAACTTTGAAATTTGCATTTTAAATAAAACAAAAAAAGTTGATTTAATTATTTTGAAAAATTCACAAATACTTCAGCAAAAAACGAATTTTTCGCCCGCAGAAATTGACGCGGAGCATAGCAATAGAGTAATTTATTTGGAAGATTTTCAAAAACTTCCGATAAAAATTATTGAAGATGAAAAGTTTACCAAAACCGCAAACGAGTTAAAATTTATACGGGAAAAAGCAATTAAAGAAAAAGACGAAAACTATTCAGCCCCTGTTTGTGTTCATTTTGCAAAGTTGGCGCATTCCGAAAAAATAAACGAACTCTGTGCCAAAGCGGCATTTTATATTTGTAAATATGCAAATATGATTATTTTTGAAGATTTTAACGAGGCGATGTTTTCTTCTCTTATGACACTGAGAGAAAACATTTTTACGGATCCGCAAAAACCGTTAAAAGTTGAATCGAAAATTTATGAATTTAACGAACCCTCAGAAAATTCTCTGATTTTTCTGACAACAAACTTTGCTCTCACATTTTTCGCGGTCGCAAACGAGTTGGAAAATCTGAAAACTTCATCTTATTTGATTGTAATTCCGGCCGACGGAATGAGTGTTCTGACCGCATGGTCAGCCGAAAAATTCACTGCAAAAACAGTTGTTCAAATGCTTAAGAAAACAAATTTTTCAGAAAAAGTCAAAAACCGCAAAATTATAATCCCCGGACTTCTTGCTCATATGAAAAAAGAGCTTGATGCAGCAATCAAATCCGCAGGTCTTGATTTTGAAATTGTAATCGGAACGATTGATGCCTGCGATATCGCGGATTTTGTTAAGTCAAGGTTATAAATATTTTTTTGTTGCCATTCCTTTTAATTTCATTAAAATACATTACAAAGTTGAAATGTAGTGAAAAAAAATATTATACTGTATTTGAGGGAAATTATACATCTTAAGAGGAACAGCCGTAAGAATGGAAAATATTTTAAAGGCGCTTGAACATACCAAAATACCTGTAACCGATAATTTGTATGAAGAATATGACTGGTTTAAAAAAGTTTTTCCGATTGCCGGCCAAAAGTCTCTTGACGGCTTTTTTCTGCCCGGATTCCGTTTTGAACTGATTGCGGTCAGCAAAAACATTAATCTTTTGATGACTAAAGAATCTTACTTTGTAACTAAAATAAGAATTGACAAACTTTATGATATGTTTTTCAGAATATCCGACAAAACAGTCGGTATGCTTCTTGAAAAAGCACTCGGACGCCCGAACAGAAGTTTTAATATTAACAGAATGACTGACCTTGAAGGTGAAGTGTTAACTGCGTTTAATGATTATATGTTTAGGATTATGGCTAAATTCCTCACCCCGACCCCGGTTGTAAATATTAAACGCACAAACTTTGACATGATACATCTGACCTTTATAGTCAAAAACAAAGAAGACGGAAACGTCGGCAAGTTTATTATTTCACTGCCCTCGGTGAGACTTGAGGCTAATAAAGTTGTTGTTAAAGAGGATAAATTTGAATTTTCAGACTTCTATGAGTGCCCTATTCAAGCAAAAATTCAAATCGGTTCAACAAGATTTACGGTCAAAGAAATGAAAGGGCTTGAGCCGGAAGATATTATTGTTCTTGAAAACAGCCAAACCGACACTCTTAAATTTATACTTAATGACTACGAAAAAGATTTTAAAATTAACCCAAATATGGGACTTGAATATCCGCTGGATGCGGACGGAGGAGATAAAATGAGCGAAAATACCGAAAATACAAATTTATGGGATAGTATTGAAGTCGACATGTACGCCGAATTTGATCCCGTAAAGATTACTCTCGGCAATTTGAAACGAATAGAACAGGGGCTTGTTGTGGATATTGCGGCCTTATATGATAACAAAGTTACGCTCCGTGTTGAAAACAAAGTTATCGGACACGGTGAACTTGTAATTATAAATGACAGATACGGAGTAAAGATTTCTGATATAGTTCAGGGCGGACAACAGGCGGTTGAAGACATGCAGTCAATGCAGCAATCTCAAGCCGCAATGCCGCAGCAAAATTACAATGAACCGATGCCCGCAGCACAGTCCGCAGGTCATGATGAACCCATGCCTATGCCGGAACCGCAGGCAAATGAAGAAGAAGAGTTTGATTACAGCGATTTTGAGCTGGAAGATGAAGATATTTAATTTTACTTAATTAAATTTAAGGGGTAATAATGGGAAGTTATATTTTAAATTTTACGGTTTATACAATGGCAATGTGCGGACTTATATTTTTCGCACTGTTTGTATATAAAAAATTTGCAGACGGCGGCATGTATTCCAAAAATTCAAAATTTTTGAATGTGGAAGACACATTATCTTTAGGCCCCAGAAAAACTCTTTATGTGATACGCGCAGGCAAAGAAAAATTTCTTGTTGCGGGAGATGCCGACAAAACTTCTCTTATTTCAAAACTTGCGGAAAGTTCCGAGCAAAATTCAGAATTTGCTTCCCAGCTCCGGCAGGTTCAGATTCAGCCCCAGAAGCTGAATAATTATGAAATTCCACCGGCGGAAACTCACGTTGTAAAGCAAGAAGTTTTTAAAGAAAACACAAATTTTAAAGGGATTGATGATTTACCGCAGATTGTGGATTTCCCTCAAAAAAAATCCGGCAAAAAATCAGGCAATGTTATTAAAAGCATGATTTCAAAAGTAAAGGAATAAATTTATGGATGCCATAAAAGATTTAAATCCTATAATTCAAATGCTTATCGTAATGACGGTATTTTCGCTTTTGCCGTTTGTTTTTTGCTGTATGACAAGTTTTTTGAGATTTGTAGTTGTATTTTCTATGCTTAAAACAGCAATGGGAACGCAGCAGGTGCCGCCTTCTATTGTAATTATAGGTTTGTCAATGATTTTGACATTTTTTACAATGGGCTCAACTTTTCAAAGAATGTATGAGATGGGAAGTGTGCCTTACAAACAAAATCAAAACATTGTTGAGGCCATTAGTGAAGGCTCAAAACCTTTAAAAGAATTTATGATGAAACAGACGAGGGAAACCGATCTTGCATTTTTTGTCGAACTTTCGCAAAAAACTCCGCCCAAATCGCCTGAGGAAATAACAATATGGCAGGTAGCGCCGGCCTTTATCATAAGCGAATTGAAAACAGCTTTTGAAATCGGTTTTATTATATTTGTACCGTTTATTGTGCTAGACCTTGTTGTTGCAAACATTCTTCTTGCACTCGGTATGTTCATGCTCTCGCCGACAATTATTTCACTGCCGTTTAAACTGCTTATCTTTATTGCAGTAGACGGCTGGGCGCTGATTGTTCAGGGGCTTGTCACAAGTTACAACTGATAAAAATAAGGAAAAACTCATTATGATGGAAGTTTTAGCAGAATATTTGTCAAAAGGATTTATCGTTATGCTTGCGATATCAATGCCGTGTGTACTTGTCGCAGCAGGAATCGGTCTTATTGTCGGTATTTTGCAGGCGGTTACGCAGGTTCAGGAACAAACAATTGCGGCAGCCCCGAAAATTCTTGCGGTCTTTCTTGTAATTATTATCGGCGGCTTCGGATTCATCAGAATGCTCACCAATCTTTTTTACGAAGGAATGGCGCTTGCATTTAACGGAGTATCCAAAAACGACAGTTATGTTCTGTCAGGCGACTATTATAAATACACTGTACCTTTTCAGGGCGAATTTAAAAACAGATTTAATAATCATACCGGCGACATTGATTATATAATGCGCCATCCGGGACAAATTCCGTTTATAAATAATCAGGAAAGACTGAAAGATTCGCGTACAAACAGAATGCCGAATCCTCAGCCTGATTTTACGGAAACAACAACAATACTGGGGAGATAATTTCTTAAATGGATACGATTTATGTTGAATTAATGAAAATGTTTCCGCAGTTAAACGCATCTCTTGCAGCCGGGATTTATGTCTTTGCAAGATTGATGGGATTTTTCAGATTCGCGCCTGTTTTTAACAAAAAAGAAATTCCCGGGATGATAAAAATTTGTCTTGCGTTGTTGTTTACAATAATCATAACCCCGTTTTTAAGTCCGGCGACTCTTGCTGGCACGCAGGATTCATTTGTTTTATCAATTCTTTTAAACTTTGCGGTCGGAGCAATGATAGGTTATCTTGCACAGCTTATTCTGCTTGCGGTTGATGCTGGCGCTGATATGATAAATATGCAAATGGGACTTTCTTCAGCCATGGTTCTTGACCCGACAACATCAAGTCAGGTTTCGATTTTAACAAGAATAATGGCATTGCTCGGTGTTTTAATTTTTATGCATGTCGGTGGGGTTTACTGGCTAATCAGAGCGCTCTTAAGAAGTTTTGAAATTTTTCCGCTCTTTGCAACCTCTGTTCCACTTAAAGAACTCGTTAATATGGATTATTTAATCAAAATGAGTTCAAACGTTCTTTTTATGGGATTGCAAATCGCATCACCGGTTCTGCTTGCAACACTGGGGCAGGATATTATATTAGGCGTAATTTCAAAAACAGCCCCGCAGGTTAACGTTTTTCAATTAAGTTTTCTTTTTAAACCTGTTTTCGGTGCGGCTATTATGGTTTGGATTCTGCCCATGCTTTTGAATGTTATATCCGATTACTTTATAACTTACGCAAATATATTTTAAGACAAAAGGCGCCGGCCTGCCGGCCGGCGCCTTAATTAATTCACCTCATGATATAATTTATTTATGACAGAAAGCGTTTATATCCACATTCCGTTTTGCAGACAAAAATGTTTTTATTGTTCATTTGTATCTTTTGCCATGCCTGAATACATAGAAACCTACCTTGCGGCACTGGAAAAAGAGATTACATATTTTTACGCAAACGAACCGCTTAAAACTTTATATATAGGCGGCGGCACCCCTTCAATATTATCTTCATCACAAATTTTTAAGATTTTATCGTTGTTTAATTTTTCCAAAACAACAGAAGTCACAATGGAATTAAATCCTGAACAGGTTGATGAAAAATATTTAAAAGAAATAAAAAACGCAGGCGTTAACAGATTAAGCATCGGCTGCCAGAGTTTTGACGAAAATATTTTAAAACTAATCGGCAGAAAACATACACCGACGGATGTTGAATTTGTTGTAAAAACAGCCAAGAATTGCGGGTTTAACAATATCAGCCTTGACTTTATCTACGGACTGCCGGAACAAACTCTTACAAGTTTTACAAATGATTTAACGCGTGCAAAAGAATTAAATATTCAGCACATTTCACTTTACGGACTGAAAATAGATGAGGGATGTTATTTTTATAAAAATCCGCCGACAAATATTGCGGATGAAGATTTGCAAGCAGATATGTATCTGGAGGCAATCAAAACTCTCTCAGATTTTGAGCATTATGAAATCAGCAACTTTGCAAAAAACAATTTTGTATCACGCCACAATCTTAATTACTGGAGCAACGGAAACTATTACGGATTCGGCACAGCAGCCCACGGATACCTGAATAACATACGTTATTCAAATCAAAAAAATATAAAAAATTATACTGAAAATCCGCTCCAAAAAGAAACCGAACACAAATTATCAAATCAAGAAATGCTTGAGGAGGAAATATTTTTAGGTTTCCGCAAAATGTCAGGCATAAATACCAGAAACATAAATAAAAAATTCAACATTGATTTTGAAAAAAAATATTCCGCAATTTTAACTAAATATCTTGCAAGCGGTCATATTAAAAAGACTTCTTGCGGGTACTCGCTGACAAATAACGGAATTCTTGTAAGTAATGTAATTTTATCAGAATTTATTGACTAAAAAATCCGCATTTTATAAAATGCGGATTTTTATATTTTATTGATAAGTCTGTTTTATTATGATTGAGAAGCTGCAGGAGTACTTTCTCCCTCTGCTTTTTTAGCTTTGTTAAATAATTTTCCAAGAGTTGCATCATAGGCTTTTTTGGCAGATTCTCCGATTTGGAAAACAGCCTTTTTAGCTTTTTGTGCGATACCTTCGGCTTTGTCAACATTCCAATCAGCCATTTTGCCTTTACCTACAGCAATACCCAATCCTGCCCAGATAACAAACAATGCACCGATTATACCGCCGATAATGGCACCTGTATGTTTTTTATCTTCTTTATTTTCTGCTTTAGTTGATAAATCAGCTTTGTCGCCTTCCGGTTGGTTTTGAACAGCAGACTGCGGAGCAGGAGCCGTGGTATTTGAAAATTTACCGGGTGAATTGATTAAAGCATTGACATCTTTGTCGCCGCGAAAACTTACACTTGAAACAGAACTTATCATGAGAAAACCTCCTTATATTATTACACACTTTTTTAACACTAAAATAAAAACCTGAACATAAAATATTTTGTCTCAAACAGATTTTTTTTACAACATTTGTTACAAAAGTTTACAAAAAATTTGGAATATTTTCTATTCCCGTGTCATCTTATTTAATGTAGGGAGGAAATTAAGATGGCTGGACAGGAAACTTTAATTTATATTGACGAAAATGACCAATTGGATGCAGGCGTAAGCGCTAAAAACTTTGCAAAAGAAGATACTAAAAACCGCGCATATTACAATACTCTGGGCGCAAAACTCGCAAAGAAATTTCTTGCAAGCGAGAATGTTGATATCTCAAATATCTATAACATTCACAGCATTCAAAAAGTTCTTGAAGAATTGGATATTGCAGACATCATGCTTAATAATATCCACATTGACGTCCGCGTTGTGTTTAATGAAAACTATATTTTCGTGCCCAAAAGCCACTTTGAATACGATATTCTCCCTGACATTTATCTTGTTCTTTTGATGTCTAACGACAAAAAATATATGAAATTTTTGGGATTTTTTGAGCCCAAACTCATTAATAAAAATAACCAAAATGAAGAATATTATTTTATTGAAAAAGAAAAACTTTCCGCCCCTGAAAATCTGAAAGAATTTATTGAAAATTATAAAGGCAACACAGCCCAAAAACTTTCCGCCTCAGAAATTGACGAATCAGACATGATGATTTTGTCACTTATTGACCATGACATTTCTGAGAAAGACAAAAAACAACTGTTAAAAAATCTTGTTAAATCCGCAGAGTTAAGAGACAGATTTATTGAATTTGAAAACTTTGAAATGCTTTCATACAGAGCGGAACATTCGCCTGACGTAGTAAAACAGGCCGGATTACCGGAGTTTTCTCTTGACAAAGCCGCAGAAGCAACAGCAGCAGCGCTTCAGGAATATACATACCAGCTTCCTGATGAACCGCGTAAAGATGAAGAAATCATGAACGGATTCAACAATCTTGAACGCAACCTTCCGGACTTTACCCCGGACGAAGCCGACAAAACGCTTGATGAATACGAAAACAGTCTTGCAGATGCGGCTCTTGAAGAATTAACGATTGACACAACGTCTGATGAAATTACGGACTCTCCTCAGGAAACTATTCCACAAAATGATACTGAAAACACAGCAGTTGAAAATACAGAAACAGTTGATTTAGATTCTCTTGCTGAGGTTTCTGATACAACTTCAGATTCCGAAATTAACGAAAATGAAATAGAAAATTTAACCGTGGATCTTGAAGAACTTCCGACATTGGATATTTCCTCAGACCATGACTCCAGCGACATTCAGCCGGAAACAGTAAATCTTGAAGAAATAGCAACCGTCGCGCCAGAAACAAAAGATTCGGAAGAAAAAGCTCCGGAGACGGTAAATCTGGATGAAATCGCACCGGTACAAGCTGAAGAACATCACGAATCCGCAGATGTTCAGCCGGAAACCTTGAATTTTGACGACATTGAGCCTGTAAATCAGGAAGAACATTCCGAAAACTTGATTTCCGAACCTTCCCTTGAATTGGAAAATCTTGAAGACCTGACATTGGATACGGAACATACCGAAACAGTTTCGAATAAAGACAATATTGAACTGCTCAACTCTGCTGAAACTGAAGAACTTCATCAAGAACCCGAAATGCTTCTTGATGAAAATATGACAGCAGATTTGACACTTGACGAGACAATAACTCTTGATGAATTACAAATGGAATCTGAAACTAAAGAACCTGAAGTTTCTGCGGTTTCATCTCCGTCAACACAGGCAGAGCAGCCCGAAGCAAGCAACAATACTGTTAACCTTGACTCTATAGAAAATCTGTTAAATGAAGATGAAAAATTACATCAACCTGAACCGGCAGAAGTCGTTGATGAAATTCCCGCAATAACAGAAGAAGATAAAGAACTTGACCAAATGCTTGCGCTTGAAAATCTTACAGAAGAAACTGCTGATTCAGATTCCGCAAAACAAAATGAGATTTTGGACGCACTTGACGAATCAGACTTAAATAATGAAGAGACACCAAAAGCTCAAGATCCTGACGATATAAGCATTGATGACTTGAAAGATCTTGGACTGAGTGTCGAAGGGCTTTCAACAGAGGAAGAACCCGCAGGCGAAGCAAATACAGGTGATTTGATTTCTGAAATTGATGACCTGCTCGGAAGTGAAGAAGAAACGGCCGCAAACTCAGATGCAGATTCTTTAGACGCAAAATCTGCAAATAATGACAACAAATTGGAAATGCTGTTTAATTCCGGAGACATGAATCAGGATGGCAATTCTGAAGATTCTGAATTGAGTGATGATGATAACTTCATTGATCAACAAAAAGTTTCAGCACCCGAAAAAGGCAAAAAAGCAATTATTGTTGCCGCTGCACTTGTTGCAGTTTTAGCGGCAGCTGCAGGCGCAGGTATGTTCCTGAAAAGTAAAAATGATATGAATTCAGGCGTTCTTGCACAAAATCCGATTGAAAATGACAATTCAAATCTTCCGACACCTGAGGCTCCTGCCCCCGGTGTTACTGATAATACTGATCTTATGACAAATACTCCAGACGGCATGCCTCCGGCACCGTCACCTGCTGAAACACAGGCACCGGCAGCTCCAGCAACTCCGGCACCCGCAGCCGCAGAACAAAAACCGGCAAAACCGGACAAAACTCCTGCACCAAAAGCAAAAGCACCCGCCGAAGCCAAAGCAAATTCAGCACAGGTGCAAGCGCCTGCTTCCAAACCGGCCGGCACCCCGACACCATATGTTTCTATAAAAAGTTTAGTATGGGAAGTTCCGGATTATCTGTCATACAGCGACAAGGTTAAGAAATATCTGCAAACAGCAGGAAAAAGTATAAGATTAACACTTTCCAGCGATTTGCTTCTTGCAACGGAATACGCATACTCAAATCAGGTGAAAGTTGAATTGAAACTCAAGAATAACGGAGCTATTGAAAATATACAAATCACAAAATCCAGCGGTTCTAATCAGATAAATGACATTGTGTTACGAACTGTTAAAGACACCTTAAATGTGGTGAAACCCGCATCTGGAGAGATTCCTACCGATACTTTCAAACTGGGGCTTATAATTAATTTTTAATTATGATATAATACTGTTAGTGTAAAGGATTATTGTATAGTGGAATTTACTCAGGATAAGATAGATTTAATAGAGAGAATAATAAAAAACGACCGAAAATTTGCAAATAACGAAGATTTGTATGACGATTTTTTCAATGAAACTTGCAAACGCTCATTGAATATCGTAAAAACAATCACGTCAGATGCAACGCTTGAGGCTTATCTCAAAAAAATAGCCACGACATCAATCCTTAACGTATTAAAGGACTCGGGCAGACTTCGTCGTACCAGAGAAGGATTTACACCAACAAAAGAAATCTCAATAGAACAGATTCATGAGGAAAGCAATAAAGAAAGCGGCAACATTTACGCAAATACAAAAATTATTTATGAAACCGCTGACATACAAGACACTCCGGAAGATACCCTGTTGAAAAAAGAGATTTTACAGCATGTTATCAACTCTTTAGAAAAAATAGACAATGAAGATCCTGATAAAAAGTATTTACAAATCTTCAAATTGCGTTATGATAATGGTATGACACAAAAAGAGATTGCCCAGGATTTGAATTTATCACAATCCGAAGTCTCAAAACGTTTGTTCAAGCTGATGGAAAAGATTAAACAATCGTTTAACTAATCAGGATTTAAATAATATGAAATGTCCAATTTGCAAAAAAACGATTCCGGACGATGCATTAAAATGTCCTTATTGCAAAACCAGAACCGGATTAGTTTGTAAAAATTGCAACACAATCAACTCAATTTTTGATTTAGTTTGTAAAAACTGCGGTCATGAAATTTTGAAAATTTGTCCGCAGTGTAAAAGTGTGAATTTTCCAAATGCTTTAAATTGCAGGAAATGTAAATATCCTTTCCCGCCAAAAGAAGAACCAAAACCGCAAAAACCAAACCTTTTTGAATTTGCTTCACAGAATCTGGTTGCACAGCAGAGCGCAAAAAATATTCTTGTAAAAAGTATTCTTTCCGAGACGAAAAAAATCATGTCTTTGAGCGGCCCCAAAGGCACAGGCAAAACTCTTGTAATTTCGCATGTTATGCAGGAACTGAAAGAGAAAAATTACGTCTGGTTTTACGGAAATTGCACGCCCATAACCCAGCTCACACCCGGCGGGCTCTTGCAGGATATTATATTGAATCTTTTTAATCTGCCGAATTTTTGCATCAACAACAACAAATTCAGAAAAGATGCCTCAAAATATTTCCAAAACGAATTTCCATATTTGGACGTCAATGAAGTTAACGATTTGTTGAACTTTTTATATCCGACAAAGAACGGAACTTTTGAAACAATTCTTGCAAATAAAACAAAACATTTTGAACTTCTCAATAAAATTTTTGACAAAATAATTCAATACAGCAAATTCGTAATTGTCGTAAATAATTTTGAAAATATCGACGGATTTTCATATGAATTTTTGAACAATTTCATCAAAAAAGATTACATTTTCGGAGATTTAAAAATTCTGATTGTCTACGACGAACACAAACCTGTAAAAGGATTTTTCTATCTTCCGGAAGACAAATCAGACGGAATTTATACGGATGTTTATCTGGCTCCGCTTGATGCAAAACAGATGTTTGTTTTTGCTGACGCAAAAGAAAGTGAAGAAGATTTTCCAAAACTTGAAGATTCTGTTAAGCGGAAACTTTTTATGCAAAGCAACGGGAATCCCGCGTTTCTTGAGCAGGCGCTTGAACTTTTCAAAGAAAGCCCCAAAACTCATAACAATAATTTTGTAATCCCTCAGACTTTTGCAGAAGTTATTAACCGCAGACTGATGATATTAAAAGATTCCAATCTGAAAGCATATTTTACGCTTGCAGGCTGCGCTGTTCTGGGTGAAAAAATAAATCTGAACCTTATTAAACAAATTTTTGAACTGAGAGATGAAGATTTTAGCAATATAATTGCATATCTTCAGCAGAAATATTTTATTGAACCGCTTAACGATATTTATTACAGATTTAAGAGTTTATATCTCTGGGAAACCGTTGTAAAAGCAATGAAAAATGATGAAAGGTTTGAAGATATTAACAAACAAATTTTCACCTCTCTCACCGGCTTTACAATGAATTCAACCGCGATTTTGGGGATTATTGCTCAAAATCTTAAGCACCCGAAACTTGCGCTGGATATTTGGACAAAAAATACAAGACTTGCTTCATTTATCGGTGACACAAATCTTTATGCTATTTCACAAAAACAATGTCTTGCACTAATCAACGAACTTGATGACACGGAAACTCTTAAAACAAGATACAATATTTGTGAAAGATTAGGGAAACTTCTTGCTGATTTCAACCCTCAGGAAGCGATGGATTACCTTCCGGACGCTATTTCAAACGCACAAAGTATCGGTGACACTCCGCGCGAAATTGAACTTCTGGGTTATATGGCAAGCTGCTGCCGCAAAACAGGAAATTACTTCGGCGAAGTTGAATGCGTGGATGCAGTATTGGAAAAAATGCGTCCCGAACAAAATTTTGAAACCGCACTTGTCAAATCAACAAAATTAAACGCTCTTTTAAACATAGGAAACTGCGGACAAATTATCAACCTTATTGACAACGAAATCATGCCCGCGTTTGATGAATTTTTAAGCAAAAATGAGCCTCATCCGTCAATACCGATGGATCTGGTATTTGAAACATGGGTAAAAACTTATCTTGTACTGGCAAATGCGCTTGTTATGCAGGGAAACAACAGAGCTTTTGAAATTTTGACAATTCTTTTTGACATTATTGAAAGAAACCATATTGAAGATGACAATCTGATGTGCAAAATCCGGCTTTCACTTGCTCTTGCAAACACAATGAAAGGCGACATTCCGGAATCAGAAAAAATGCTTGAAGAAATTCACAAAACGTCACAGTCAAAATCTCTGGATAATGAATGCGTAATCAAATGGAATTTTGTTAATATTCTGAATAATATTTTCAGAAAAAGATACAACGGACTTCAGGAAGATTTGTTTCAGGTCGTAACTTTTGCAAACAATAACGGCGACAATTTTACAAAAAATATTCTCAAATCGCTTCTTGGAATAATATTCCGCCACAATGACCAGACAAATCAGGCAATGGACATTTATAACGATCAGATTGCGTATTTTTCAAAAGAAAAAATGGCACTCGGAGCACTTTTAACATGGTATTTGATTGCGGATGCAACAATTATTACGGAAGGTCCGCAGCAGGCTCATGACATAGCTTCTCAGGCGCTTCAGGTTGCACAGAACCCGAAAATCAACAACCATTTCTTTGCAATTCTTTTACAAATGGTTATGGCAAAGGCATGCATCGGGCTGTCGGATTTTGAGAGCGCAAAAATCAACCTCGAAAATGCAATTATTACAGCGCGTCAATACGGATTGAATGATTTGCTTTCACGATTATATCTTCAATACGGCCAGTATTTTCAGGAATTGGGTCTGATAAAATCCCAAAAACAAAGAGAATATCTTAACGGTGCGTCAAAAATGTATGAAAAAGCCTCCGAAATCGTAAAAACAACCACAAAAAACAATTGCATTCATCAGGAAATTCAAAAAGCAAAAGCGGTTTTAAGAACATTTTGCCAGCTTAACAAAATTTCAATTGAAGTTAGAAAATAGCCGTGTTTAAAATGCTTTATAATGTTAAGTTTCACTTGCGAAAGTAGTGTTTTTGTCATATTATTTTTGCAGAGACTACAGCTTTAAGGAGAAATTATGAACGAGGTTTTAAAAAAATCAGCAGCCGAACAAAGCAGAGCTTTGAAAAATAAAGAAATTTCAGCAGTAGAACTGACAAATGCAGCTTTTGAAAGAATTGAAGAACTTGATGAAAAATTGGGAGCCTTTAATTCTTTAACAAAAGAAACAGCTCTGGAAACTGCTAAAAAAGTTGATGAAAAAATAGCAAAAGGCGAAGAACTTCCGCTTCTTGCAGGAATTCCGCTTGCCCTGAAAGATAACATGAATTTAAAAGGTTCAAGAACAACAGCATCAAGCAAAATTCTTGAAAATTTTGTTTCGCCTTTTAATGCAACTGTTACGGAAAAACTTTTAAATAACCTTGTTCCGATTGTCGGAAAAGCTAATTTGGATGAATTTGCAATGGGTTCATCCAACGAAAATTCAGCATTCAAAAAAGTTCACAACCCCTGGGATTTAAAAAAGGTTCCCGGCGGTTCATCAGGCGGTTCTGCAGCCAGTGTTTCTTCATGTGAAGCAACATTAGCACTCGGTTCCGATACAGGCGGCTCTATCAGACTTCCGGCATCTTTCTGCGGAATTGTAGGTATGAAACCGACTTACGGACGCGTTTCCAGATACGGTTTG
>CALVAS010000003.1 GCA_944325585.1 Candidatus Gastranaerophilales bacterium | reverse complement strand
ATACCCCTCCGAAACAACAACAGGGCAATTCGGCTTGATTATTCCGGCTTTTTCAAAAGCAATTTTATCTTTAGTACTGCCGAGACGCTCAGTATGATCAAGGTCGATATGGGTTATAACAGCGCAAAGATTATTTTTTATAACATTTGTTGCATCAAATCTTCCGCCAAGACCGGTTTCAAGGACAACAACATCAACATTATTATCCGCAAAATATTTAAACATAACAGCAGTCAGAATTTCAAATTCCGTCAGATGAATCTTGTTTTTATCTGCGATTTCACAGATTTCAAAAACAAGATTTGCAAAATCTTCATCTGAAATATCTTCGCCGTTAATTTTAATACGTTCGGTATATTTAAAAAGGTGCGGGCTTGTATAAAGTCCTGTTTTTAGTCCGTACTCTTTTAAAACCTCCGCAAGAATCGAACAAACACTTCCCTTGCCGTTTGTTCCCGCGACATGGAAATATTTTAGTTTATCCTGCGGATTCCCGAGTAATTCAAGAACGGATGAAATCCGCTCAAGTCCCAAATTTATATAAAATTTTCCTTTTGAAGTCAAAAGCTCTTTTGCATCATTATAATTATTGTTCATAATTAAAACGGTAAATCAAAAAAATATAATTATCAAGGTTATTACAGTATTACTCAAACTTTCCGATAGTATAATCCTCTGTATCAATTAATTTGTCATTTTGAAGTACATAATTTATGTTTCCGCGTGTTGAATTCTGGCTTTCCTCCGGACCTTTCTGCGAAAAGGCAATCCCGAAAACATCGCGTCCCACCTGATTCGGAGATTTTAAACCGTTTGTATCAATAACAATTACGCCGCAGGTGTATGAGGTAGTTTCTTTTCCTTTATATCCGTTAGGACTGGAATCATCAGGGATATAATTGCCGTCCGCATCAGTTTCATAAGACCAATATTTATGAATACAACTGCCGTTTTCAACTTCGGATTGAAGCGTTATAAAAGTACCGTCTACAAGAACAGCACGCCACCAGTTTATTAAATCAAATTGAGCAGTATTCCCGTGTCCGTCATTTAATTTTTTATACTGCTTTATTTCATATTTACCGCCGCAAGGTTCCACTTTATCCTGCGTACAAAATTGTACCGTATTCATATATTTAGTTAATACCCGAAGCCGCTCAACATCACTTCCGTAAGAAGAAAAAAATGATAGATAATCACCTGTCATATCATTATCCGCATTCCACCGCATTAAAGCATTTGTTACTATTGCATAAGACCTCTTGGCAGAGACAACCAGTACTCTTTCCTGATATTTATTAATTAACGCAGGTAGTGTCATTGCCGCCACGATTC
Organism: Candidatus Gastranaerophilales bacterium; assembly: GCA_944325585.1. Classification (GTDB taxonomy): domain Bacteria; phylum Cyanobacteriota; class Vampirovibrionia; order Gastranaerophilales; family Gastranaerophilaceae; genus Scatenecus. The sequence continues at coordinate 48,292 of CALVAS010000003.1, read as the reverse complement.
CGATTATGCCGAGCGTTATAAGAACTTCTGATAATGTAAATCCTGTTTGTAAATCTTTTTGTTTTTCCTGTTTAAGGAGACGTTTCTTACTTGCCCCCCCCCCCCGCAAATTCAGTCATAGTGCACTTTTTCATACTTTATCCTCCTCTTTATTATTATACTTTACGTTTGCGAACTTCGCAACTTTTTACAATTTCAACTAATTTATCGCAAATCAAATCAACACTGTCATATTTGGCAAGCATAAGCGCAGAGTTTTGCAATTCGTTTAATTTTTGCGGATTATTCAGCAAATAAGATATCAAATCAGTTAAAGTATCTTCATTAACGTCTTCGTCCTCAAGATAAAGCGCAGCACCTTTTTCTTCCATATATTTTGCATTTTTGCGCTGATGGTCAGCTGCAGCATAAGGATATGGTACAAGAATTGATGCAATACCGGATGCACACAGCTCTGAAAGACTCAGCGAACCGGATCTGGAAATTGCAATATCTGAGGCTTTTAAAACAGTTACCATATCATCAAAATACGGTTTTACAACAAGATTTTTATCGGCTTCATATTCCGGATAAATCTTTATAAGCTGCTCAATCACGCGTTCAAAATTCTTTTTTCCTGTTTGAAAAATAATTTGCAAATCTGAATTTTGAGAGAATTTCTTAAGGATTTCAACAGCACCGTCATTAATTGAGCGCGCCCCCTGTGAACCGCCCATAATACAAAGAGTTGTTTTATCCTGCAACCCCAATTTTTCTCTTGCTTCCTGCTTTGAAAGCGTTTTAAACGTTTTTCTGATAGGATTTCCGTTAATCATACAACAGTCATTTGCAATCTCCTGTTTTGCGCAGTCAAAAGCCAGAGAAACACAATCAGCCCACTTTGAAAGTTTTCGTGTAACAAGCCCCGGTTTTGCATCACAGTCGTGAAGCATAAAAGGAACCTTACACAATTTTGCAGCCATCAGGGCAGGCGCAGATACATAACCGCCGGTTCCGAATACCGCGTCGGGTTTGTATTTCAAAATATACACAATGCTTCCTAACACAGCCAAACCCAGTTCAAAGAGCCACTTTATCAGAGTGAAACCTGCTTTTCGCGGCATTCCGTGAACATAAACCGGCAAAAACTCAAATCCTTTTTGACTTACAATATCAAATTCGAGATTTTTGGGATTACCCACGTAAAATACATTCTGTCCGCGGGATATAAGTTCATCTGCAACGGCAACGGCAGGATAAATATGTCCGCCTGTGCCTCCGCCTGTTATAAAATACGTATATTTTTTATCGGATTGGGTCATTTTCCTGATTCCTTATTTTTTTAATGCGCTTTTTGGAAATGTTTAACAAAATTCCGACCATCCAGAGAGAAACAATCAATGAAGATCCGCCGTAACTTATGAACGGAAGCGGAACACCTGTTGTCGGCAGAAACGAGCTGGCAACGCTTATATTCAAAAACGCCTGAAATCCGATTGAAAAAGTTATGCCGACAGCGAGAAGTCTTCCGTACATATCAGGACATCTGGAAGCAACAATAAATCCTCTATGTACAAATGTCCAGAATAATCCTATTATAAGAACACATCCGACAAATCCGAGTTCTTCCGCAATAATTGCAAAAATAAAGTCCGTATGGCATTCGGGCAGATATGAAAGTTTTTGAATTGAACCACCGTAGCCGACGCCGTTAAATCCTCCGGAGGCAAAAGCGATTAAAGACTGTATTATATTATATCCCGCGCCTTGCGGATCGGTTTCAGGGTGGCGCCAAATCTGAAGCCTTTGAAGCTGATAAGGTTTGATAATTGTTGTTAATGCAAGCACAACTGTTGTGACACCGGCCGCAAGAAAGCTAAAGAATAATTTTAATGAACCGCCGCCGCATAAAAACATTACAACAGACACAGACAAAAGCAGAATAACCATACTTAAGTTCGGCTGCATAAAAATAAAGGCAAGCATTACAATAATTGGAATGAAATATTTTATCCACTTGGTTTCAACAAAAAGATGCCCGTTATCTTTAAAGGCTGATGCCAGAAGCAGAACAACCGCAGGTTTTGCAAATTCTGAAGGCTGAAGCTGGAATCCGAAGAGGTTTATCCATCGTTTTGCTCCGTTTACCGTAACGCCTAAAGGTGTAAAATCAACAAGCAAAAGTGAAATTATAATAGCCGCCGCAAAAATTGTATTCCACTGCGCGAGTTTTTTGTAATCGTAATTTGTAAAGAATTTCAACCCGATAAACCCGACGATGAAACAGATAACCTGTTTTATCAAAAACTGTGCCGGATTTACGCCTTCATCAAGACATTTTGGCGCAGAGGCAGAAAAAATCGCCATAAAACCGATTATGACAAGAAAAGTCACAACAACCAACAGAGTTCTGTCAGGTGAAGATATTATAACGCTTTGTATAGGCTGACGATTGCTCCGCTGTCTTTCACGTTCATAATTATTTCTATCATAATCTCGATAAGACATAATCTTTAAAGACCTTTCCTCTCTCCTCATATCCGCTGAACATATCAAAACTTGCACATGCCGGCGACAGCAAAACAACATCAGGATTTAGCGAAATAGCTTTATCAATTGCACTTTCCATAGTTTGCTCGCGCACAATATTTTCAAATCCGTCGTTTTTCAAATTTTCTTCAAATCTGTCTGCAGCTTCGCCAATCAAAACAACCGTTTTAATATGTTTTTTGCAAGCCTCGTCAAACTCTTTTAAATCCGTATTTTTGTCGCGTCCGCCCGCAATCAGAACTACATTTTTATCAATAAAAGATCTGATTGCAACAAGTGAGGCTTCCGGATTTGTCGCCTTTGAATCGTTATAAAAAACAGTTCCGTTTTTCTGTGCGAATTTTTCAAGTCTGTGTTCAGGAACCTTAAAACTCATAATTGCAGATTTTATATTTTCATTTGAAATGCCTTCAAGTTTTGCAGCAATAACCGCGCACTCAACATTTTGATAATTATGTTCGCCTATCAGCGGACAATCTTTTAAATCTATAATATGCTCCTCAATCCCGTTACGTTTAAAATAAATCGCGTCATTTTTTACATAACAGCAGTTTTCTCCCGTTTCTTCCGCGAACATAAATACAGTTCCGCCGCAATGAGAAGAAAAATCTTTAAGTTTTTCATCTTTTGCATTGAGAACCGCAAACGCAGGTGCGGTAGGAGATTTAAAAATTTTTGCCTTTGCATTAAAGTAATTTTCAAGATTTCCGTGCCAGTTTATATGATCGGGGGTAAAGTTTGTCCAAACAGAAATTTGCGGCTGGAACGCCTCGCTGTATTCAAGCTGGAATGAACTGCATTCACAGACAAAAATTTCAACATCACCGTCTAAAAGATCACAGGGCGGCACACCGTAATTTCCGCATGGATATGCCTTAAACTCCTGACTTAAAATATGCGCTGTCAGTGCTGTTGTAGTTGTTTTACCGTTTGTTCCGGTTATTGCAACAAAAGGTTTTGAGGTTTGTGAAAATGCAAGTTCAATTTCTGAAATCACATGAATATTTTTCTCTTTTAGTTTTTGCATAATTTCAGACTGAGGCGGAATTCCTGGACTTGTAACAGCCAGATATGAATCGTTGATAAATTCGTCGCTGTGATGTCCCATTTCAATTCTTATACCGAGATTTTCCAGTTCATTAATTGTCTCAATATCTTTGTCTGTTTTTTCACGGCTTTCTGTTATATAGACGTCTGCTCCATGGCGGTTTAAGTATTTTGCCGCCGAAATTCCGCTTTTGGAAAGCCCCAGAACTAAAACCTTTTTATCAAACCAGTTTGTTTTCATAACTATATAATTCCTCTTTGAGTCAACCAGAATAAAACAAGCGCTAATGCTGCACACAACGCAGACATAAGCGCAAACACAATTACAATCTTCTTTTCACTCCAACCGCACAATTCAAAATGATGGTGAATAGGCGACATTTTAAAAATTCTTTTGCCGGTTGTTTTAAAACTAGTAACCTGCAAAATAACAGACAGAGTTTCAATTACAAAAACCGCGCCGATAAAAATCAGCAAAAATTCAAATTTTCCGATTACCGCAAGCGTTCCGAGAAGTCCTCCTATTGCAAGAGAACCCGTGTCCCCCATAAAGACTTCGGCTTTCGGTTTGTTATAGCGTAAAAATCCGAACAAAGCACCTGATACGGCAGCAGAAATTATTGCAGCCCCGGGATGTCCTGTTGCAAGCAGAATCAGAGAACATGCAGCAAATGCAAACATTCCGGTTGATGATGCAAGACCGTCAAGTCCGTCCGTAAGATTGTAAGCATTTGAAGCACCCGTAATTACAAATACCGCAAATACGGGATAAAACCATTTTAAATCAAGTTCCCAGCTTCCTACAGAAAAAACAGTGCCGAAAGTATTACTCATCATTACATAAATTGTCGGCAAAAGTGCGATTGCAATCTGACGAAGCAGCTTTCCTTTTGCACTCAATCCGTCATTGTGCTTTCCTTTGAGTTTAAGATAATCGTCCTGAAACCCTGCAAATGTATAAAAAAGAAATGTAATTAATATTATAAACGCCTCTTCCGACAATCTTTGCGCAAGCGCAAGCGTAATAATTGAGGCTATAACAACAGCCATAATTATAAAAACTCCGCCGGTTGTCGGGGTTCCTTCCTTTTGCTGGTGAGCTTCCGGCGCAACGTCTTTTACATACTGGCCTATCATTTTCTTCTTCAAAAATGAAATGTACGGAACTCCGAACAAAAGGCATAATATCATTCCCAGTAAAAATGCCACTGTTATCATTATCATGACTGTTTATTCTCCCTCAAAAATTCAATAATCTCTTCAAACTTCATCGCTCTTGATGCCTTCAAAAATATTGTACATCCTGCATCAATGTTATCAAGAATGTAACGGGCTGCATCCTCATTATTTTCAAAATTCTTTACAAAAACATCTGCCTTTATAAGCTCTTCACCGATTTTTTCAGCAAGACTTCCGACAGTCAGAAATTTCACTGTGTCATTCAAGAATCTTTCAGAACCCGTCCTATCTTTTTTACCGGCAGCCAGAATGTCCGCCAGATACTTTCCGACACCTTTGTGAAGCTCAACTTCATTTTCGCCGAGTTCTCCCATATTGCCAAGAACTACCACCGGTTTTTCATACAAATTTATGAACGTTGAAACAGATGCCTTCATTGATTCCGGATTTGCGTTGTAACTGTCGTTAATTATATTAAACCCGCCTGCATTTTCGGCTTCCCAGCGTTTTTCTATCGGGTGATAAGCCAAAAGTCCCGCTTTTATCTCTTCATAAGTCATCCCGAGTTTAAAGCCGAGTTCTATTGCGGAAAGAGAATTTTCTATGTTGTAATTTCCTTCAACATTAAGTTCGTACTCTTTAGCTTTATAACGGAATCTTGAATATCCCTGTTTTTGCTCTAGAATCTCAACATCAGCAATCGAAAACCAGATTTTTTCACCTGTGTAATCTTTTGTAAAACGATGAAGCCGCTCGTTTTCGTTTGCAACAAGCGCACCGTTGTTTTTTAAAAATTTAACAATTTCAGACTTTGCCTTTGCAATATTATCAAGACTGCCGAGGCGTCCGATATGGGCAGAACCCGCATTTGTAATAATTGCATAATCCGGTTCTGCAAATTTTGAAAGAAGTTCAATTTCGCCAAAACCGCGCATTCCCATCTCCACAATCAACGCTTCCGTATCATCCGGCATTGAGAGAACTGTCTGGCAAAGCCCGATTTCGTTGTTATGATTTGAAAAAGTTTTATGCGTTCTGAATTTTTGACTCAAAACAGAATAGACCATTTCTTTTGTTGTTGTTTTTCCTGAACTTCCCGTAATTGCAACAGTTATCGGATTAATTTTGCGTCTCAAAAAATTTGCAATCGACAAATAAGCCGTTAGAGTATTTTCAACTTTAAAAACGACTTTTGCACCGTCAAATATCTTATCTGAAGTTGTAAAATATCCGACGGCACCTTTTTCGAGCGCTTGAGAAATAAATTTTTCACCGTCAAAAGTTTCTCCTTTTAACGGTAAATACACATCTCCGACTCTGATTGTTCTTGTATCGGTAGAAATTCCGAAATATATATCATCACCCGTATTTTTTAATACTTCCGCCCCGCAGGCAGTCTCAATTTCTTTCTCATTAAACTTCATATTCTAATTTTACTTCAAACAAAATAAGAGAGTAAAAAGTTAATAAATATTAATACTGCTTGACATTAGGATTTGAGTATCTGATAATAAATATACGTGTATAGTACAGGTAACTCGTTGATAAAACCCCGAAACACCCGTTGAAGGGTTACGAAACCTCAATTAGAAAGGACAAACAAAAATGTACGCAATTGTAGAAACAGGCGGAAAACAGTATCAAGTCGAAGAAGGACGTTATGTTGACATTGAACTGTTAAATCAAGAAAAAGATGCAAAAGTTGTTTTTGACAACATTGTTATGATAGTTAACGGCAAAAAATCAAAAGTCGGACAGCCTTATGTTGCCGGCGCATCAGTTGAAGGCGTTGTCGTTAAAGAAGATAAAGCAAAGAAAATTATTGTTTTCAAACAAAGACCTAAAAAAGGTTACAGAAAAAAACAAGGCCACAGACAAGGCTTTACAAGAGTAATGATTAACAAAATCAGAACTTCTGCTCAAAAGAAATCAGCTGAAACTGCTGAAACAACAGAAGAAGCGTAAAAAAATCGTGTCTTTAAGGCACACAAACCAAAAGTGATACAAATATAAACCATAACAGGAGATATAACAATGGCACATAAAAAAGGTATGGGATCTACCCGTAACGGACGCGATTCAGAAGCGAAGCGGTTAGGCGTTAAAAAATTCGGCGGTGAAGCTGTTAAAGCCGGAAACATCCTTGTTCGCCAACGCGGAACTAAAATTCATCCCGGAAACAATGTAGGTATCGGTTCAGATGATACTTTATTCGCATTGATTGACGGTCAAGTTAAATTTGAAGCTCACAGACGCGACAGAAAACAAGTAAGCGTTTATGCAGTGTAAAAAGACTTACATATTGAACGATAGAATAGGTTGAATTTACGACGGCTCTTTATAAGAGCCGTCGGTTTTATATAATACTTTTACAGTTTGCCGCTTACACAGCTTTACCACGGGTATTTGTCGCCGAAATCCCAGCCGTTGCAAACAATATAGGCAAGGCACATACTTCCTCCGTATGTTGCATTGTTATTACATGCATGATTGTTATCTGATACATAGTAATCACAGTCTTTGGAGGCGTCATAAAGATATGGCAGAAATTTATTTCTGTCGGCTCTATTACCTATTCTTGGGCCATCAGCCCCGCCGAGCTCTATCATAAATACATCATAACCCTTTTTGTTATATCCTTGCGGACCGTCTATATCAAAGGTAATCTTTATCCGGCTTATGGTTTCGTCATAAGGATCCCCCGGATTTGTTGTAGAAATTGCTCCAACAGTTACACCAACCACAACTCCGCTATTTAAAACAAAAGATACACCGCTTCCGCTGTTTGAGGGCCCTAGAACTTCATATTCCTCACCTTTCAAATGGGTATATGTTATCAGGCAATAGGGATTTGTTGACCTTTCTTTACAATATGTCGACACCTGCAAATATGGAAGCATGTAGGTTTCTGCAAAAAATTTGCTCTTTTCAAGCTGGGTACCTTCAGTCGGCACATACCAGTTGTTTACCTCGGTATCATAATCTACTTTTGCTCGCTCTAATGCATTGCTTAATACATTGTAAGTCTGCTTGACTTTTGTTAATGTTACCTGCTTGCGATGATTAGCTATCAATGCAGGAAGGGTCATTGCTGCTACTATGCCGATTATGCCGAGCGTTATCAACACTTCAGATAATGTAAATCCCGTTTTTAAATCTTTTTTTTTTTCCCGTTTAAGGAGACGGTTCTTACTTGCCCCCCCCCCCCGTAAATTCAGTCATAGTCTGCCTTTTCATGGTTTCCTCCTTTTTATTATTCATTTTCCCATGGTTTTATTAAAAATTTCACTGCTCTTCCCTCAATATGCTCTTTCATTGCGAATTCAACATCCTTAAGAGGCAGTGTGCCTGTAATCAATTTTTCCACTTCAACTTCGCCTGATGCAATATAATCCAGAGCCTTTCTGAAATATTCCGGAGTATGATGAAAAACACTCATCAAACGAATATCGCCGTAATGCATTTTTGTGGTGTCAAACGTCACTGTGGAACCTGATTTGCAGCCGCCGAAAAAGTGGACTGTACCCCCGGGACGCACAAATGAAAAAATACGCTCCCAAATTTCAGGTAAGCCGACACATTCAACAGCAATATCCAATCCCTTATTTTCTTCCGTAAAGTTCATAAATATTTTTTCAGGATTCGGATATTTTTTCAAATCCACAATTTCATCCGCATGCGCAAATTCATCGGCGAGTTTTAATTTTATTGGGTTTCTGCCTGCTGCAATAACCCTTGCACCTTTAAGTTTTGCCAATCGCGCAAACATAAGTCCAATCGGACCTATTCCGATAATACCAACCGTATCGCCTTCTTTAATTCCGGTTCTTTCAACACCATGAACTACATTTGCAAGCGGTTCGCAGAATGCGGCTTTGTCAAAACTTAAATTTTCAGGCAAAATTAAAGTGTTTTTTTCAACAATACGTGCCGGAACTGTAATATACTGCGCATATGCTCCGTTTAACAGGTCGAGATTTTCGCATAAATTATATTCACCGCGGCGACAATAAAAACAATTTCCGCAAGGGGCCGAATTGGCGCAAACGACTCTGTCACCGGATTTAAATTTTGTAACACCACGGCCGACCTTATCAACGATTCCTGCAAATTCATGCCCGAATCCCGACGGAATATTTTTAATCAAAACCGGATGTCCGCGTCTGTATGTTTTCACATCTGTTCCGCAGGTAAGCGCAGATATTATTTTGACGACAATTTCGCCATCTTCCGGCGGTTTAACCATCACATCTTCATATTTTATATTTTGCGGACCATAATATTGTATTGATTTCATAATCTTCCTTCAAACCGTTTTCCGACGGTCTTGCAATCACACCTCAGTTTACCTTAATATATGCTTTCAAAATTTTGTTTGCGATTGTATCTTTAAACGCTGAATCTATTTTATCAAAATCGTAAACAGTTGACAAACCTTTAACAATTACTCTGCCGCTTTTCAAAAGTTCCAGAGACTCCGCCAAATCCGAAGGCGCAGGTGAATAGCTTCCGAGAATCGTCAACTCGCGGTAATAAATTTCGTTGTTTGCATATCCGAAATTTTGCGGTGTACTTGCAAAAACAAGTATTTTTCCGCCGTTTCTGACCATCGCAAGCGCAAATTCAATGGCTTTGTCGGCGCCTGATGTCATAAATACCGCATCTACGCCGTAATTGTCGGTTTTGTCAAAAATATAATTTTTCGTTTTCTCATAATCAGAAGAGTTTATGGCGTCAATCCCCAAATTCTTCACGATTTCGACTCTTTCATCAATCAGGTCGCACCCGATAACCTGCATTCCATGAGCTTTAAGAGCCTGCGCCATTAATATTCCGATAGAGCCAAGCCCGACAACAAGAACTTTAGAACCTTTAGTTAAATCGGTTCTGTGCACAGCTCTTACACAACAGGCAAGCGGTTCGTAAAAAGAACCTTCTATTTCGCTAAGATTTGCCGGAAGAATACGGGCAACATTTTTTAGATGCTCTTCCGATAAATAGACAAACTCGCTGAATCCGCCAGGGGTAATATTTGTTTTTTTAAAATGTCTGCACATTGAGACGTTGCCTGATTTGCAAAAAATACACTCCCCGCAAGGTATATGATGGGATGTTACAATTTTGTCACCGGTTTTAAAATCAGTTTCCGAATTGATTTCGACAATTTGCGCGACAATCTCGTGTCCAAGTACGGTTCCGTCAGGTGAAATTTTTTCACGGAATTTTACGATATCAGAGCCGCATAAACCACATCCGAGAACTTTTACAATTGCACCTTTTCGACCTTCCAGTTTCAAATTCTCAACGGTTTTAAGACTAATATGTTCGTTATCAATAACAGCAATTTTCATAAACAAATCCCTCTTCTCACAAATTTTAACACAAACTTGCGAAACGATAAAATAAAATATATAATAAGAATATGACACGTATCCGAAAGTTAAACTGCTTTGATTATCCTAAACTCAAAAAAATGATTTCTTATCTGGGGTCGCCGGAGGGAGAATTTTTCACAAAAGCGCTGATTAACGAGCCTTTTGGAATTATCAGTTCAATTTTACCGTTAAAATTCAAGTTCCTGCACGAATCTTACATTCTACTTGACGGAAAAGAAATACTGGGGCTTATAACAATTGAGCCGTCTATCGGGAATCCGTATAAAATTAACATTACACGTCTTGTTTTTCAGAATAATCTTTATGACGCAGGAAAACAGCTTATTGATTTTGTAACGTCAAAATACTCCGCAAAAGGCGCAACATCATTTATTGTTTCGGTTGATGAGTGCCATGATGAACTGTTAAAACTTTTCACAGACGGATGCGGATTTAGACAATGCGCAAGCGAAACCTTATGGAAAATAGAGAATTTTGAAAAAAACAAAGATATTCCCTGCGGCTTTAGACCTTTCAACAACGGGGATGCAAAAAGTGTTTGTAAACTTTATAACAGCGAGATTCAGACGATTTACAAGGCGTCGCTTGAAAGAATTAAACAGGAGTTTGAAGACCCTGTTCTGGGCGGCTACAGACAGTTTTACAAAAACAGATATGTACTGGAAGAACCCTTAAGAAACACGATTATCGGCTATATTTCGATTACAACAAGCGATAATAACAACTTTATAATTGATTTTGTCACAAATGACGGGTTTGAAATCGCGTATGATGATATATTAAAATATGCGATTTCGGAAATCGACAGACGACGTTCTGTTTTCTACCCGTTTGTGAAGCAAAAAAATTACACCAAAACCGCCGAAAAACTGGGCGAGTATTTAAGAGCAAAAAATTACACACCAATTCAAAATCAGGTTATACTGGTCAAGCATTTTTACAGACCTGTAAAAACTGCAGAAAATGCAATTCAGGTATTTCTTTTTGGGGAAAACAGCAAGATTGTAACGAATTAAAGAATATATCTCCGATTTGTTAATCTTTGTAAACTTAATCAGATAAAACATTAAAGTTTATTGACCAACCGACCGATTACTCATTTGTAATCAGACAATTGGAGATAAACAAAATGCTCAAAAAGATAGTAAGACCTGCGTGTAATGTAAACGGCAGTGTTGAATATATATTAAGAGGAGCGAGAAAACGCCGTGGTATGGCGGTGGCAAATGCCAGAAATATTAATATGGAATCCGGCATAAGGCCGAAACTTGCTGTTGTTAAGTAAGTGTGTTACAGCAAGAATTTAAGAAGTTGAGAGCAAGAAGAAAACGGACTGATATAATATCAGTCCGTAATTTTTTATCAATTTCCGCGTGCTTTTTATTAACACGCGGATTTATTTTGTGCATAAGATAAACCAACATTGCGCCATCCACGTTCTACCACGGGTATTTGTCGCCGAAATCCCAGCCGTTACAAACAATATAGGCAAGACAAAATGAACCACTGTATGTAACATTCGGATTGCAGGCATGATTCATATCCGAAACGTAGTAATCACAATTTTTTGACGCATCATATCCATAAGGCAGAAACTTGTTTCTGTCTGCATTATTATTTTTCTTATAACCTTCAGCACCGCCAAGTTCTATCATAAATGTATCATATCCAAGTTTATTAAATCCTTGCGGGCCATCTATATCAAACATTATCCAAATTCGGCTTATCCCTCCTTGATCTGTCTCTGCCCCCGTCATTGCCCCGACTCGAACATTTACTACCGTGCCGTTATTAAGTACAAAAGCTGTTCCATAACCGTCACCGGCAGGCCCCATAATTTCACCGGACACTGAGTCATCTAATCTTTTAGGTTTCAAATTGCAATAAGGTGCAACATATTTATCTTTACAGTAATGTGTAACCTGTAAATACGGAATCATATAAGTTTCGGCAAAGTACATACTCTTTTCCAGATTAGAACCTTCAGTCGGCACATACCAGTTGTTTACCTCGGTATCGTAATCCACTTTTGCACGCTCTAAGGCATTACTAAGTATATTGTAAGTCTGCTTGACTTTTGTTAACGTTACCTGCTTGCGATGATTAGCTATCAATGCCGGAAGAGTCATTGCTGCTACTATGCCGATTATGCCTAGCGTTATTAACACTTCAGATAATGTAAATCCCGTTTTTAAATCTTTTTGCTTTGTCCGTTTAAGGAGAAGTTTCTTACTTGCCCCCCCCCCCCGTAAATCCAGTCATAGCGCGCTTTTTCATCATTTTTCTCCTCGTTATATTTTTCTTCTCTTAAAAATTATAACATTCATTTTTCTATACATCAAGTTTTTTAATTCACCATCTTTTTTCTTTGTGATAAAATTATCGTAAGGAGTATAAAAGAAAGAAGTGTTTTTATGAATGAACTTAAAATTTATCTTGATAAAGATATCAATTCGGATTTAATTAAGTCAAAAAAAATCGCAATCATCGGTTTCGGCTCTCAAGGCTACGGGCAATCCCTGAACTTGAAAGATTCCGGATGTGATGTAGTTTTAGGCTTGCGTCTCGGCGGCAAAAGCGACGAAAAAGCAAAAAAATACGGCTTTAAAACTATGTCAATTGAAGATGCCGTAAAATATGCGGATATCGTCCAAATCCTTATACCGGACGAGATTCAGGCGGAAGTTTTTGAAAAACAAATTAAACCGAATATGCGAAAAGGTCAGTATCTGATGTTTTCACACGGGTTCAACATTCACTTCAAAAAAATTGTTGCACCAGAGGATGTAAACGTAATTATGGTTGCACCGAAAGGCCCCGGCCACACTGTCAGAAGCGAATACGAAGCCGGCAAAGGTGTTCCGTCGCTTATTGCGGTTTATCAGGACGTAACAGGAGACTCAAAAGGAGTTGCTCTTTCTTATGCGTCAGCAATCGGAGCGGGAAGAGCCGGAATTATTGAGACGACTTTCCGCGAAGAAACCGAGACCGACTTGTTCGGTGAACAGGCCGTTATTTGCGGAGGAATCAGCGCGCTTATTAAAGCGGGTTACGATACTCTTGTTGAAGCCGGATATTCACCATATATGGCATATTTTGAAACTCTTCATGAGATGAAATTGATTGTCGATTTGATTTATGAAGGCGGCTTGGCCGATATGCGCTATTCAATTTCAAACACTGCCGAATACGGTGATATGACAAGAGGACCGAAAGTTATCGGAGAGCAATCAAAACTGGCTATGAAAGAAATTTTAAAAGATATTCAAAGCGGCAAGTTTTCCGATGAATTTATGAATGAAATGAAAAGCGGATGTAAAAAATTCAACGAACTGCGTACGCAAAACCGCGACCATTCAATTGAAAAAATCGGTGAAGAAATCCGTTCCTCTTTCATATGGGGAAAAGACAAAAAAATAATCGACAGAAGCAGAAATTAAGGTAAAACAATGTTCAGTACAGATATAATTTATGAAGTAGTAATTTTTTCAATAGGCGACACAAAAGCAGGAACCAAAATGGGCAAACTTCAGCTTAAAAATCCTGAAGACGGCACCATCTTAAACTGTGTTCTCTGGGAAGAAGCCTTAAACCGCATGGACAGCAAACTTTTCAGATGCGGGAACCTTTTGAGAATTGTTTCCGGCTCTTTTAACGAAAAGTTCAACAACTGTCTTATCAATTCGCTTGAACTGGTAAAAGAAGCAAAAATGGGCTTGAATGAAACAGAACGGGAAGTTTATTACAGAGAATTAACCTCCTATTTTGACAAAATCAAAAACGAAAAGCTCAGAAACTTTTTGGAAAATTATTTTGAAACCAATAAGGAAATAATTAAAACTGCACCTGCCGCAAAACTTATGCACCACAATTACATAGGCGGGCTTCTGGTGCATACGGTAGAATGCTTGAAATTTGCGGAATTAAATATGGATGCAATGGATTACAAACCGAATCGCGACAATATTTATGCAGCCTGTATTCTCCACGATATCGGCAAAATTTTTGAATACACCATAGATTTAGAAACCGGACTGATTGACTATGACGAAAATTTCCGCCAAGAATGGTTAACACATTCACAATACGGTTTTTCAATCTGTATGACCAACGGTTTTAAAGAAGTTGCCAAAATGATTGCAGCACACCACGGCAGAGCAGAATGGGGCGCTATCATTGATCTTAACGAGCGTGATCTGGAGCCTGAACTGTATCTTATACATTTAATAGACAATATGTCAGCAAAATTCGGCAAAATAAACACTGCGCTGCTTGAAAAAGACTAATACGGATAATAATTCACCTGACAAAAAACATAAGGAGTCAAAAGATTTGTCTAAATTAACGGAAAAACACAACTTAAAAGGAACATTAATCTGTGTCGAAGGTATCGACGGAAGCGGAAAATCTACCCAGCTTGCACTTTTGCGCGACTGGCTTAAATCAATAGGACAGGATGTAATTTTTACCGAATGGAATTCCTCTGAATTGATTTGCCAGACAACAAAGCTGGCCAAGAAGAAAAATATGCTTTCGCCAAGAACCTTTTCACTTCTCCATGCTGTTGACTTTGCAGACAGACTTAAGCAGGTGATTGATCCGGCTTTAAAAGCAGGTTTTATAGTTCTTGCAGACAGATACGCCTACACAGCCTTTGCCCGTGATGTTGCAAGAGGCGTTGATCCGCAGTGGGTCAGAAAAGTTTATGATTTTGCAATAAAACCGGATCTGGCAATTTATTTTGACATCAATCCCAAAACTTCAATGGAAAGAATCTGTTCAAACCGTGCGCCAAAATTCTATGAAGCCGGAATGGATTTAAAACTCAGCAATGACCCTTATGAAAGTTATATGATATTTCAGGGCCGCGTAATTAAAGAATATCAAAAAATGGTAAAAGAATACGGTCTGGTAAAACTTGATGCAACAGATTCAATTCACAAAAAACAGGTCGCAATAAGAGAAATGTTAAAAGAAGTTTTGAAAGCTAAAGGAGTTGTAATCTGATGGAAAAATTTAAAAAGAAACACGATTATGAAGGTTTGCTTATCGTAATAGAAGGGACTGACGGAAGCGGAAAATCAACTCAACTGGAACTTTTAAAACGCTCCATTGAAGACCAGTCATACGGTGTTATGGTTTCCGAATGGAAAACTTCGCGTCTTATTGCCAACGTAATTGATGAGGCGAAAGACAGAAACCTGTTAAATGCAACGACCTACAGTCTTTTATATGCGGCTGATTTTGCGGACAGACTTGAAAACACGATTATTCCTGCTTTAAAATCCGGTTTTATAGTTCTTCTTGACAGATACTATTACACTGCTCTTGCGCGTGACGTTGTACGCGGACAAAATATCGAATGGGTTAAAAATTTGTACGAATATGCGCCGGAACCTGACTTGATATTTTATCTTGATATGCCGGTCGATATTCTTTTAAAAAGAATAATCGGAACAACCGGTCTGGACTTTTACGAAAGCGGACGCGACGTAGGCTTTTCAACAGATTTTTACAAAAGTTTTGAAATATATCAGAAAAAATGTCTTGAACAGTATAATGATATGAAAAATGAATATAACTTTATCAGCATAGACGGTACAAAGCCGATTGCGGAAATTCATGAGATTATGCAGGCCGAAGTTCAAAAAATTCTTGATTCCGGAGTTATGTATTAAGAAATCGGATAACTTTTATCGGGGTTTTTCAATACTTTGTAAAGCAATAAACATAAAAATTTACGTACCGAAACATTTTGCGCCAAAAGCCAAAATTCATGATACATTATAAGAATAGTAAGTGAGACAAATACACAGTTTAAGGAGATTAATGAATGTCTGAATACTTGAGCAAGGAAGAGATTAAGCAATGGAGAAGCTCATTAGAAAAGATTACATTGGAGGAGTTTGCTGCAAGGCTCGGTAAAAAAATAGAAGAGGCAAAACCGACCAATGATCTGGTTGATATTGTGTTAAAGGGTCAGCCGGTAATTTCAACAGCAGATGAGTGGATGCCTTCAAAAGCTGAAAGATTAAGCACAATAGCAGACAGAGCTTATGAAAGAGAAAGAGAAATCGCACCTTCGCCTTTTTCAATCTCAAACCTTAAAATAGACATTGATGAAACGCCTAAAACAAAAGTTGAGAAAACTCATGCCAAAAAAGCAGTTAAAACAGCAAAAACAGCTGAGGTGAAACCGTCTAAAGCAGCAAAGCCTGCAAAGGCACCCAAAACTGCAAAAAATAAAACTGCTGTAGAGGTTGATACAACAGCAAAAAGCAAAAATTTACGTGAAGAAGTAAGAGTCGTATTCAAAAAGGCTTTAACAGACAGAGAACAGAAAGTTTTCGATTATTTTCTTGAAAACAATAACAAAATTGTTTACGCAAAAGATCTGGCAACACTTCTTGAATTGCCGAGAGATTATGTTTATAAATATATCAAGAATTTAAGAGCCAAAATTGAAGGCGACAAACTTAAAAACGCAGATAAAGGCGGATTTATTTTAAACGTATAATTAGATAAAACTTAAACAAAAAGCAGGATTAAAAAAATCCTGCTTTTTGTTTAGTAAACTTTCCCCCCTGAGGCTTTACATATTTTTAGTTATTAATATTTGCCCGTCCGTCAAAGCAATAATATCAAATAAAAGGTTGAGACTTGGCGGAGTTGCCCCTCTTTCAACTTTTGATAAATGTTCTCTTGAAATTCCAAGCATTACAGCCAATTTTAACTGGGAAAAATTCTTCTTTTTTCTCAAAAGTTTAATCTGTTTACCTATATTCACTAATTTTGTATCTTTATTTGACATTACTTTTATTTTGACATATTATTGAGATTAAAATGAAGCATATTATGCTCCATTTTAGGAAAGGAATCTTTATGAACAGCACAACCTGCAGGGACAGTTTTACTTTATCTGAAGTTCTGGTAACTCTCGGTATAATCGGAATTGTTGCAGGTATGACACTGCCGGCAGTTATTAAAAACTATAAGAAAAAAGAAGCCGAAGTGAGGTTGCAAAAAGCATACACAATAATCTCTCAGGCATTTTTACGCGCTCAGGTAAAGTATGGTGAAACAAAAGACTGGCCGGACTGGGATGACGCTGAAAAAATTTTAAGAGAGTATATAGCACCCGAACTTAGCGGTGCAAAAATTTATTCAAAAAGCAACACTACTGACCGAAATCTGATGTGCTTTGACGGAAAACTGTTTGATAGCACATCATCATCAGGCAATGCTGTTAAAGCACAATACAGGTGGATGACAAATGTTTATATTTCAACACCGTTTCTTCCTAACAACACTGCGTCAGTAAAACTAACGGACGGAACATGTATTGGATTAAACAATAAAAACGGCGGCATAGATAACAGTCAATTGTTGTTTATTGATACAAACGGAAGTTCACAAGGTCCGAATATAGCAGGACACGATTTATTTTTCTTTGTTGTTGCTGAAAATAATATAAAGCCCGTAGGATATGATTGGAATAATGCAAACTTAACGGACTCATCAAGAACACATGCCTGTAATCTTAAAAGCCCTGCCGGAGGTATGGTATGTGCGGCAAAAGTTATGGCTGACGGCTGGAAGATTAATTACTGGTAAAGTTATGCCAACTACAAAAATACCTGAATATAAATTCCGGTATTTCTTATTAATATTTATTTAACACTTCAATAATTAAACATTATTATTTGTTTTTTCTTTAACGTTAGCTGCAACAAAAGCCGAAATCAAAAGGCATATTGCACCGATTATAAATACATATTCCCAGTGGTGGTTTATTCCGCCTTCAACAGAGAATGAGCACTTTGAAATAAACCAGGCTACAAGCGTACATACAAATACCTGCGGACCTGCAATAAAGATATTAAATATTCCCATTACAGAGCCTTCCGTACCTTTTTTGATATACTGAGAAAGCATAGCAAAAGGAAGCGCACAAATACTAGCCCAGCCGATACCGGCAAGCCCCATTAACGCTGCAACTGCAACCGGAGATTTCGTAAATGCAAGCCCCAAATAAGCCGCAACCATTGAAATTAATGAAAGTATATGGACTTTTTTATTTCCGAATTTTGCTGACAAAAATCCGATAGGAATCGCAACAATAAAACAAATTAAGTTAAAAATTGCAAAACTTATTGAAGAAAAATTGGTTCCGTTAACAACTGCCTCGTCATAAGCAGCCTTAAGCGCCAAATCAGCCGTTGACAAATCCGGAACACTATAAATCGTATGAATTGAATACTGTGTAAAATTAATCAATAAGCACATAGTTCCAATCCATGTGAAAAATTGCATTAAACAAATTTTTGAAACTTCCGGCGACATTGCAAAGAAATTAACCAATGAATCCCAGAAACAAGTTTCTTCCTTTTCCGCATCATGCACAAGTTCAACTTCTTTTCTTAATGAGTGTTCTTTGATTGTTATACAAGTCCAGAGCATTGCAAGCGTAAACGCTAAAGCAGCCATCACAAACTGCGCTTTGATAGACATCTGGTAATCAAAAGCCAATTTTAAAAACGGGGCAGTACCTGCGGCAACAACAGAACCTAGTCCGATTGCAAGAGAGATGAAAGAATTTGCGATTGAATGCTGTTCCGGTGGAACAACATCAGGAATCAAAGCTCTGTAAGGCCCCTGTGCAATATTAATACATGCATCAATAACCCATATCATAATTGCTGCAATAACAAGAGCTGTCAATTGCGGGAAATTAATTCCTGTTAAAATATGCAAAAATTGTGTTACATCCGCAGAATTAGGAAAAATCCAGAGTGCAAGAGAAGCTATTAATGCTCCGCCCAAAAGATACGGACGTCTTCTGCCAAAAGGAGAGATAGTCTTATCTGAAAGCGCTCCGACTAACGGCTGGACAACCATTCCGGTAAAAGGTCCTGCAAGCCAGATTAAGCCGTAAATAAGCGGAGACGCACCTAAACTTTCCGTAACAGGTCCTGACAAAATAATTCTCATCTGCCATGCAAATTGAAGTCCGAAAAAGCCTAATGCGAAGTTTAAAAACTGCGCAGCCGTAAATTTTTTAAGATTACTATCTTCCATCAAGTTCTCCCCAATAATCTATTCAGTATATTTAAAATACAACGAACAAAAGGTATCGTCAAGGCGACTGGTATGTAATGATAAATTAATTAAAAGAAAATACCATTAGGTAACAGAGCTTTTCTAAACAAATTATAATAAATAATATAGGAAAAAATAACAATAACAAGTCCTGTGATATAACATCCTATATTTTTTTTGTTTTTGCCGGATTCATAAAGACTTAAACAAACCAAACAAACAATGAATAACAAAACAAATCTTGCAGCTTCAATACCAAAAAGTTCAAAAGGGTTAATATTTGCCAATCCTGCAATAATTATCATCGGAGTTATCATTACAAAAAACAAACATATCAACGCCAATATATTCCAGCATAACAGACCTAAACAAGGTATGGTTAAAAACACTAACAACAACCCGATAATATTAAACACCCCTGAATTTGGCTTTGTTTCCAAAGGTTAAATCTCCTTTTTTAAGATATCATTTTTCATTATTTTTTAACAGCCGCATCAATCAACCCCTTAAACAACGGATGCGGTCTTTCAGGACGTGATTTAAATTCCGGATGGAATTGAGAGGCCACAAACCAATCAAGTTTCGGAATTTCAACGACCTCGGCAAGCATACCGTCGGGTGACATTCCTGAAAATACCAGACCTGCATCTTCAAGCTGTTTGATATATTCATTGTTGACTTCGTATCTGTGGCGGTGACGCTCTGAAATCTTTTCTTTACCATATGCCTTTTGAGCTTTTGAACCTTTTTTCAAAATACAGTCATATGCACCCAATCTCATTGTTCCGCCGTAACCCTGTACATTTTTCTGGTCAAGCATCAAATCAATAACCGGATGAGGTGCATTTTCATCAAATTCTGCAGAGTTTGCACCTTTTAATCCGACGACATTGCGGGCATACTCTATAACTGCACATTGCATACCCAAACAAAGCCCGAGGAACGGAAGATTATTTTCGCGAGCGTATCTGATTACGTTTAATTTTCCTTCAATTCCGCGAACCCCAAAACCTCCGGGGACAACAACCGCCTGAATATCTTTCATTAAATCCTTGCATTTTGCAAAATCAACACATTCTTCCGAGTTAATCCACTTAATTTCAACAGCCGCATCATTTGCATAACCTGCATGTTTTAAAGATTCTACAACGGAAATATATGCATCGGAAAGTTTGGTATATTTTCCGGCAATTGCAACTTTAATAGTTCTTTTCGGATTCTTAATTTTATCAACCAGAGTTTCCCAGCCTTTCAAATCCGCCTTTTTATCTTCTACACGAAGCATATCAAGAACGACATGTGCCATATTTTGTGCTTCAAGCGCCAGAGGAACCTCATAAATACTTTTCATATCACGGCATTCAATAACGGCGTCTTTAGGAACCGAACAAAACAGAGCCAATTTTTCTTTTTCTGTTTTCGGAATCGGTTTTGTTGTTCTGCAAACAAGAATTTCCGGCTGAATACCGTAACTTCTCAAAACATTTACACTGTGTTGTGACGGTTTTGTCTTTAATTCACCTGACGTCGGCAGGTATGGCAGCAAAGTACAATGAATTGAAATTGCATTACCTATTCCGGCTTCGGTTTTAAACTGACGGATTGCTTCAACAAACGGTAAACTTTCTATGTCACCTACGGTTCCGCCAATTTCTATAAGCTGAAAATCAGGATTAAATTGCTTTGTCGCACCGATAATCCGCGACTTGATTTCATTTGTAATATGCGGGATTACCTGAACAGTTGCTCCTAAATAATCTCCGCGTCTTTCCTTTTTAATTACATGCTGATAAACGCTTCCGGAGGTAACATTATTAAGTTTTCCAAGACTTGTATCAGTGAATCTTTCGTAATGTCCGAGATCCAAATCTGTTTCCGCGCCGTCATCAGTTACAAAGACTTCACCATGTTGAAAAGGACTCATTGTTCCGGGGTCTACATTTATATACGGGTCAAATTTCTGATTAATTACGGAAAATCCCCGCGCTCTCAAAAGTTTGCCCAGAGATGCGGCAATGATGCCTTTTCCCAAAGAACTAACCACACCGCCTGTTATAAAAATATATTTTGTCATCTTTTCTTAACCCCGTTACTTTATATCCCTTTTAAATCTATAATCACTTTTTGAAAATTCTTAATTAATTTTCGGAACTTTGAAAAATCCGTTTTCTTCTTCCGGCGCATTTGCCATCAGTTCTTCTTTTGTCTGTTCATAAACAACTTTATCTTCTCTCATAACATTCACAAAATCAATTACCTGAGTCATGGGTTTTACGTTTGATGTATCAACTTCATTCATCTGGTCAACATACTTTAAAACATCTCCCAATTGTTTCGTATAAAGTTCTTTTTCATCTTCCGTAAGCTCTAATCTTGCAAGTTTTGCAACGTGTTCAACATCTTTTATGGTAATCATTTTCACTCTCCATATAACTGAATAAATAACTGTTTTAATATTAGCATAAACAATATTTTACAAAAACAAATTATTAAATTAAATTAAAATTTCCCATTTTGCCAAAGTTATGGTATAATTAAAAAAGAAGTGGAGATTAATTCTTGGACGCGAAGGAAAAACAAACCGAAGAGTTGGATGCTTTATTAATTTCGTTTAAAAACTCAAAAGACGAAAAAAAGAAAAGAATGCTGCATCTGAAAATAGTTGAAGAAGCAATGGATCTTGTAAAAAAGATTGCAAATACTATTGCGCTTCAGTCCGGAATTTCCAATGAAGATTTGATTCAGGTCGGCTCGCTCGGGCTTATTAAGGCGATTGAATTTTACCGGCTCGATATGAACACAAAGTTTAAAACTTATGCAACTTATTTTATTAAAGGTGAGATTAAACACTATTTACGCGACAAGGCTTCTATCATTAAAGCTCCGCGCGAGTTACAGGAACTTTTATTTAAAATCAACACTGCAAAGAAAAAATTAACAGAAACAGGCAGTGAAGATCCTACACCTGAACAAATTGCCGAGTATTTAGATCTGCCGGTTGCAAAAATTAATGAAGTTATTGAAATTGAACGCTGCAAAAGCACATTGTCTCTTGATCAATCATTTATGCAGGAAGATGAAGACATTTCATTGTTAGACAAAATTCCCGCAAACGATTATCAGGAATTTATGAACTCTTATGAAAACAAGATTATGCTTGCAAGCACCATAAAGAGGCTCCCGCCTGACTTGCGGGAAATTATTGAACTGAGTTATTATCAGGACTTGAATCAAAGAGAGATTTCCGAAAAAATGAACATGTCGCAAATGCAGGTTTCAAGAAGACTGAAAAAGGCTTTAAGTAAAATGTATGAACTAATTAAAAATAATGGAGATTAAAAATGGCACTATTAATTGGTATTTTACTGTTTACCTTTATCCTGGGTACAGTGATAGGAAGTTTTTTAAACGTAGTTGCATTAAGGGGACTGACAGGTGAATCCATTGTATTTCCGTCATCAAAATGCCCCAAATGCGGCAACAAAATCAAACCGTGGCACAATATTCCGATTTTGTCATATTTTCTTCTCGGCGGGAAATGTGCCTATTGTAAAGAAAAAATCAGCATTCAATATCCGATTGTTGAATTTTTAACAGGATTGCTGCTTGTCGGATGTTTGTTAAAATATAGTTTAACATTAACAGCATTATTTGTCTTTATAGCCTGTGCAACTCTATTTGTAATGTCGATTACAGATATCCGTGAAAAAGTTATTTGTGCTTGGCATGCATGGTTTATGATTATTATGGGACTAATATATAATGTAATTTTAAGTCATTCCCATATTCAGGCGCAACTTGAGACAACCGGTCAGTTTCTCTTCAATGCACACAACTTCTTAAACCTTCCGATAACATCATCAGTATTAGGACTTATTGCAGGCGTTATTATTATGGAAATTCTTGCAGCGGCAGGATATCTTATTGTAGGTAAACGCGCCTTCGGAACAGGTGATACATTTATTGCAGCCGGTATAGGAGCATTTTTCGGCTGGAGAACATTATTAATCACATTAGCATTAAGTATTGCTGTTCAAATTGTAATTGTAATGCCTTCATTTTTCAGAAAATTAAAAGCCAGAAATGACAATTTAACAATTGCATCAATAGTTGTATTTTTACTTGCGGCAGCAGGATTTTCAGCAGCAAATTATTATGGTTACATAGAAGATTTTACAATCTGTCTGATTGCGTCACTCATACTTTTAGTAATAGGTGTTTACGCCTGTGTCAGAATTATTAAAGGTATTAAAGAAGAAGGGGATGTTTCAATATTACCTTTCGGCCCTGCAATGACAATTGCAGCATTGATTGTATTATTTGTTCTTGCTTAATTTAAAAACTTATACAAAAAGCTCTTCTTATTTATTTAAGAAGAGCTTTTTTAATACTAATATTTTTGAGAGTTTAGTTCCAACATATACAGCTGAATAAATCAAATTAAACCGAAAGGATTTTAAGCGACTCTTTTAAAATCTCTTCAGCTGAGGCATTGTTTGAAAGATTAACCATTGCTTTTGAAAAGGCTGTTTTGATTTCTTCACGCTCATACCCGAGTGAAATAAGAACAGTCTGAGCATCTTCCATTGCTTGAGTGTTTTGAACAGAAGATGTTTTTATCTCAATCGGAGCCGTATTATTATAGTTCATTAATTTATCTTTTAATTCCAAAATAATTTTCTGCGCAAGTTTCGGCCCGACACCTTTTGCTCTTGTCAACTCTTTGTAGTTGCCCGCAATTACAAAACCAATGAGTTCTGACGATTGAAATTCATCCAGAAGCACAAGCGCCATTTTGCTTCCGACGCCTGAAACCGATGTAAGAATTGAAAAAATATCTCTGTCTTCTTTATGCAAAAATCCGCACAATGACATTTTATCTTCGCGGTGAATCAAAATTGTATAAAGTTTTCCTTCATCCCCGGTTTTTTCAACTGTAGCATAGTCTCTCGACATAACTTCAGCCAAATACCCTATTCCGCTATTTTCTACTGTCAAAAAGAAGCCTTTGGATGAAGAATTTTTTCCGGTAAAAGTACCTTTTATATAATCGTACATTTTATAATTCCTTTAATTTTGTTTTAAGTTCTGTAACTGTTCTTTCAAGCTCTTTATTAACTTTCAGTTCATCCTTAATTTTTTCGTATGAATAGAGCATTGTTGTATGTTTTTTATTAAAAAATTCAGCAATGCTTTCAAAACTTTTTTCTGTCATTTCTCTTGTCAAATAAACCGCGATGTGTCTTGAACTGGAAACTTTCTGGTTTCTTGATGAGCTTTTAAAATCATCCACAGTGACACCGTAATAATTTGCAACTGTTTTTGCCACGTCGTCAAATGAAAGTTCTTTTTTGGACGCTTCGCAATTTAAAACTTTTTTTGCAAGTTCCAGCGTTATCGGGAACGCTTCAATATCCGAAAACGCACTGACTCTGTTAAACGCGCCTTCCAACTCCCGAACATTTGAAACAAAATTATTTGCAATATATTCATAAACTTCAAACGGAACATCGAGCCCGTTTTGTTCTGCAAGATTTTTCAAAATCGCAACACGCGTTTCAAAATCCGGAGGCGTAATATCCACCATAATCCCCATTTCAAAACGTGTTCTTAGTCTATCCGGAAGCGTCGGAATATCTTTCGGCTGACGGTCTGATGTTATTACAATTTGTTTGTTATTGTTGTGAAGACTGTCAAATGTATGGAAAATTTCTTCCATAGTTGCCTTTTTGGATTCCAAAAACTGTATGTCGTCAATCAAAAGCACATCAATGTTCCGGTATTTTTGACGAAACTTATCCATCCTTGAAATTCTGTCATTGCATTGAATATTTTTTATTACTTCATTAAAATAATCTTCTGTTTTAATATATCTTACTTTAAGTTTTGGTTTGTTAAATATGATATAATGGCCTATTGCCTGCATCAAATGGGTTTTTCCAAGCCCTGAAGCCCCGTATATGAAAAGCGGATTATATTTTTTGGCAGGATTTTTGGCAACTGCCATTGCAACTGCATGTGCAAATCTGTTGTTTTCTCCGACAACATAATTTTCAAACTTGTACTTTAAGTTTAAATTTGAAAAAGACTGCATCTTTGCAAGATTATCAAGAACTTTTTTTTGCTCCTCATCTTCGTCAGCATGAATTGATTTTGGCTTTGCACTTTCTTTTTTCTTTTCTTTAACGTATTTTTCAGCAAGTGCCGCGTCATATTGAATATTAAAATCAATATCCGGGCCGAAATGTTTTTGAAGGGCAGTGATAATCTG
Organism: Candidatus Gastranaerophilales bacterium; assembly: GCA_944325585.1. GTDB lineage: Bacteria > Cyanobacteriota > Vampirovibrionia > Gastranaerophilales > Gastranaerophilaceae > Scatenecus. The sequence goes on along the minus strand of CALVAS010000003.1, from coordinate 22,771 downwards.
TTTATAATAATTTTGTCTTACAATCTGCGGCGCAAGCTGATGGACGGTTATCAAAGATAAAACTTCATCATCAAAACCCGCCGGTTCAATTGCATCAAACCATGAATAATATGCATGTGCAGGTATGACGTCTCTTAATTCGGCTTTAATTTCGCTCCAGATTTTTTTAACTTCCAAAATATCCATAAAAATATTTTACTACAAAATCTGACATGGAAATTCAAAATATTTGTAAATTTTTGCAGTTATCAGGAATTGTAACTTTTGAGCACATTGCCGTTTTTATCTTTTACAACATAACTTATAACTTTGTTATCAAAATCCCAATACACTGATGCAATAGTTTTACCTTTTGGAGTCAAAAATTCGGTATAATTGAGTCCTGCGGGCGGAATAACTTTATCAATGCGTTTGTAGCCTTTTGAATAAGTACTTTCTATATGGTTAGCCGGATCAAATTCAGGATTCATATCCTCAAGAAATTTCTTTATGGAATTTGAATCTTTTAACTTTTCATATCCCTTTTTCCCTGATTTGGCAATTAAGATTCCGGCAATTGCAGAAACGGCAAGGGATGATGCTCCAAGCCAGTATTTTTCTTTTTCGGACATTTTATCAATGCCCAGTTTTTCCTTAATCGTTTTTTTCTTATTTTTTTCAGCGGCTTCTTCTTTTTTTATTTCATTGGAATTTTGACTGCTTGATAAGGGCATGGATTGAGGTGCCGTCATCAGGCGCGGAAAAGCTGTACTGCTGTTAAAATTACTTACTGTCAAAATTCCCCCTTGTTGTAAATTTACTGATATTTATAAAAACCGGACAAAATATTTTTTGCTATTAAATTAACAATTTATATAAAACAATTGCGCATGAAACGCTTAAATTTAAAGATTCCACATTATCTTTCATCTCGATTTTTACGCTTTTGTTTGAAAACTTTATCAACTCATCGCTTAAGCCATTAGCTTCACTGCCGAACATTACAAGAAACGGAACTTTTGTTTCAAAAGTTTTAAGCATGTTATCTGTGCGCGGAAGCGTTGCTATTTTTGTATAATTATCAAAATATTTTGTTAATTCATCCGTTTTTTTAAGATTAACGACAGGAAGTTTCCAGAGACAGCCGGCAGCAGAGCGGACAACTTTCGGATTGTACAAATCCACACAGTCTCCGAACAAAACAACCAGTTCAACCCCCAGTGCCGCCGAGGTTCTTAAAATCGTTCCTAAATTTCCGGCATCTTTTATATTTTCCAGAAGCAGAACCTTTTGTCTGTTTTTTACATCCGGAATTTTACAGAGCTTTTGCACCCCGACACCAACGGCATCAGGCGGTGTTTCTGTTGTCGAAATTTTCTTTAAAACAGCGTCGTTTACTGAAATAAGTTTTTCTTTTAGAAAATTATACTCTTCAAGTTTATATTCATTCACAAAAACATAATCAATTTCAACGCCGTACAAAAATGCTTCATGAATCGATTTAAACCCTTCCAGCAGAAATTTTCCGGATTCATCCCGATATTTTTTTTGTTTTAATTTTGCAGTCTCTTTTACAAGGTTGTTTGAAACGCTCGTTATCTTTTCCACTATTTTACCTCAAATTCAGCAAGCCATTCTTTTTCGCAATCGCTCAGCAAATCAAAATCAATCAGTTTCTTTTCATAACACATATTTGTGAATGAATTTATCTTTCCGTCCTTTAAATAACACGAATTTTCAAGCCGTACACCAAAATGTTCTTTATTATAAAGTCCCGGCTCTATTGTAAAGCACATATTTTCTTTAATCTCGGATTTTGCAATCTCTCCGCAGCTAAGGTTCGGCGGGGCTTCATGAACGTTTATTCCGATTCCGTGCCCCAAACCATGGTTAAATACAAAACCTTCAATCGGATTTTCAGCAAAAATATTTCTTACAAGTTCGTCAATCTGAAATCCCGTTGTTCCTGAATCCGGTTTAAAATTAAACGCGTTTAGAAAACCTTTTAATACTGTTGTATAAACACGTCGCTGCAATTCATCAGGCTTTCCTTTCACAAAAACTCTTGTAATATCAGTTGCGAGTCCGCCTTCATAATATGCGCCGCAATCTATCAAAACCAGACTTCCGTCTTTGATAATTTCATCCTTTGATGATTTTGAATAATGTGCAAGCGCGGAATTCTGATTATGCGCAACAATGGATTTAAAACTCAAATTTTTTGCGCCGAATTTATAAAACAATTCCTCCAATTTTTTGTCTATATCATATTCGGAAATGTTTTCGGAATTTTCAATATAATCACGGATAGCGTACATTGTTTTATCGGTTTTGGAAAAAGCATCTTTCAAATGCTCAATTTCTTTTTCTGTTTTTACGGTACGCATTGCCTGAACGGGATTTTCTTTTATCTGGCGGGATTTTTTACCGAGCAAAGCATAATCATATGCTGTAATTGTATTTTTATCTACATAAACCGCATCAGAAACTATATATTTATCAAAATCTTTTATTTTTTCACCTGTAAAAAGCGTATCCGAATGTTTTGACACAAGAGATTTACCGATAATTTTTGATGAATAAGGCTTTGAAAAATCCCGTTTGTTATAAAGGTATGAAACATCCTCCAAATTAGTAAACAGAATTGCTTCATTCAGCGCAAGCGTTTTTTGTATTTTTTCAATTTTTTCAGAAGACGAAATTCCGGTAACTGTTTCATCAACATCCTCAATACACCCGAAGTTGACGCTGTCTGTTTCAATACCGTCATCTGCAAGAAGTTTTATTTTAAAATGTTTTTCCATTTCCTCTACACGGGTTTGTGAATTTTTCTTTGAACAAACTCCTACAACTGCATTTTGCGGAATCCGCTTGGACATTTCCGCCAAAACCGACTGGCCTGCAGCGAGTTTTACGACCGTTACAATTTCGGAATTGGTTTCCAAATCCGCCTGAATATGGTATCTTCCGTCAACGAAAAGATAAAGTTTATCAAAGCCGAGAAGAGCGTCCCCCGTTGAGCCGGAAAAACCTGTCAGCAAATATCTCGCGTTTTCATTAAGCTCATTATATTCAACAAGAAACTCGTTTGTTGAATTGACAAGCAGAAAATCGATTTTTTCCGATTTCATAAACTCCCGTGCTTTTGATAATATTTCGCTCATTAAATTTTTCCCGTAACTTTAATCAAATGCCAGCCGAATTCCGTTTCTACCGTTGTCATATCATCAACATCAGTATCAAAACAGGCATCTTCAAACTCTTTTATCATCTCTCCGCGGCCGAAATATCCCAAATCACCGCCTTTTTGACCTGACGGACACAATGAACATTTTTTAGCCAAATCTTCAAATGTTTCACCTTTTTCCAATCTTTCAAGTAATGTTTTTATTTGGTCTTCCGTTTTAACCAAAATATGACTTGCTCTGACTTCTGATGGCATAATTTTACTCCTGTATTTCCTACAACTTTTAATTTTAGCAGAAAAACAAGGTTTTCGCAATTAATCGCGCTCTAAAAATAATACAGGCTTTTCGCTATCCGAAAAACCTGTATTATTATTTACTATTAACTTAATTTTTAATGTTAACTATGCAACTTCGATTGCGCCTACCGGGCAAGCTTCAGCAGCTTCTTTAATACAATCTTCGTTATCTGCAACAGCTGATGCATCAACTACTGCAACACCATTTACTCTAAATACAGCGTCACAAATAGATTCGCAAGCGCCACATCCTATACATGAATCATTTACTTTTACGTCCATTTTTTTCTCCTTATATTATTCGACTTCGTGAAATAAATTTCACATCAATATTATATAACAAAAATTTTACTTTGCAAGGGTGCGGATATAATCTGCAATGTAATCAAACCCTGTAATTTCACCCAAATTCTCGGGTTCTACACCGTGCCCGTAAACAAGAACTGGAACCTTTTCCCGCGTATGATCCGTACCCGGAACCGTCGGATCACAACCATGGTCAGCTGTTATAAAAAGTACGTCCTCTTCATGCAACTCGGGCAATATTTTTGCAAGCCAGCTGTCTATTTCTTCGATTGCTTTTCCGTAACCTTCAGCGTCGTTTCTGTGCCCGAAAAGCATATCGGTATCAACAAGGTTTGTAAATATAAGCGTGAAATCTCCGCCGCCTTTATAATCCGGATAGGCTATTTTTTCCAAATCAAGTTCATTTTTAACAGCCTTCAAAGTTAACTCTAACCCTTCTCTGTTTGAACCCGTATGAATAGCATGAGTTATGCCGGATTTTGAAAAAATATCTTCTATTTTACCGATTCCGATAACTTTTCCGCCGGCATCTTTTATCTCGTTCAAAACAGTATGTTTCGGCACCATTGAATAGTCCCGTCTGTCTTTTGAAATTCTTGTCGGCTTACCGTCAATTATTTTGTACGGTCTGGCAATTACGCGTGAAACGTTATAATTGCCCTCGTCTAAAATTTTGCGTGCTTTTTCGCACCAATCATACAAAGTTTCAAGAGGTATCAAATCCGTATCAAGTGCAATCTGAAAAACACTGTCCGCACTTGTATATACAATAGGAAATTTGGTTTTATGATGTTCATCATTAAGTTTTTCAATTATTGCGGTTCCGCTTGCCGGACAATTGGCAAGAACACCGCCGCAGCCCGTAACCTCTATAAATTCATCTATAAGTTTTTTTGGAAAACCTTCCGGAAATGTTGCGAACGGCTGCTCTGAAACCAATCCGGCAATTTCCCAGTGACCTGTTGTTGTATCTTTGCCTTTTGATTTTTCAACCATAGTTCCGTATTTTGCAATCGGATTTTCAACGGGAGAAATACCCTTGAAATCTTGAATATTACCGAGTCCCATCTTCTCAAGAACCGGAATTTTCAGTCCGCCGTTGAATTCACAGACATTCTTTAACGTATTACATTCGGGAATATCGCCAAACTCACGGCAATCAGGCATTGCACCTATTCCCATACTGTCAATTACTATAATAACCGCTCTTTTCAAAATTTAACTCCTTTTAAAATTCTCCAATTGTATTTTATCATGAAAACATTTTTGAGGAGTTTGCCATATACAGAATAATTTCCTACATTGCCGTAAATTCATATGTAACAGTTTATTCTGCTACTTTTACCAGAGTATAGGCATTAAAATCCACAGAACCGAATATAATCTTCACCTGATTTTGATTTTCCGGCAGAAGTTTTACAAAATTTATTTCTTCTTCTCCAAAATCATCATTTGTCTCAGTTGCCTCTAAACTGGCCAGAAGATTGTGTGCCTGATAGAGTTTAAGATAAATTTTTCCGTTCTGCCTTTCACCCGTCACCTGATAATGACCAACCGGCAGAATTCTGTCCTCTTTAATCGCAAGATTCAACGGCACAAGAAGAATAGGAAGCTCTTTCGGCATTGCCGTCAAAAACTGTGTTTCATTGCTTTGCTGATAACTTTCACCGTTTCTGAGTAATTTGTCTTTCGGCTTTTTCGGTTTTCCTTTTTTACTTTCCAGAGCCTTTTCAAATTCTTCATCTGTAACCGGCGTTTGTCCGTAAACATTCGTATCGCCGAAGTTGTCCCATAAATCACTATCTTCAGCTTTTGCAGCATTTGATGACAGAACAAGAACTATGAAAAATAAAACCGCAAATCTTCTCATACTTTTATCATAATGTTTTTTGTAACAAAGTAAACCACTTTTTATAGGATATGAATTCCATCCAAAATAAAACCGCCAATAAGGCGGTACAATTGTTACTAAACACGAGACATATAAAAACACACGAGCATTAATTTTACCCTATATAACCGGACAAAAGTTCCTGAGACAAAGCTGATAAACGCATTTTTTGCAAAGCTCTCAGTTCTGTTTGTCTTATGCATTCTTTTGTAACGCCATATATGTTACCGATTTCTTCCAGCGTAAGTTTTGTCGCATTACCAAGCCCGTAACGCATTTTAACAACGTCCTGTTCGCGCTCTTTTAACGTTGAAATTACCATTTGAATATCGTTTTTCAAATTTTCATATTCAACATTGGCAGAAACAGAGGCTCTTTCGTCTTCCAGAATATCTGCGACATTCAATTCTTTTCCGTCTGCCCTTTCCAGACCGCGCTCTATTGAAATCGTTTTTGTATATGCCGATAAAAATGTTTCAATCTTATCGGGCTCAATATTCATTTTCTTTGCAACATCCTGATTTTTAACCTGACAATTGTATTCCTTTTCCATCTCGGATTTTACCTTGGAAAATTTTGACAGAGTTTCTTGAATGTAAACAGGAATCTTCATGCAATGAGACTGCTCGGAAATGGCTTTAAACATTGATTGTTTTATCCACCAGCTCGCATAAGTTGAAAATTTGTAGCCGAGTTTGTAATTAAACTTTTCTGCCGCAATCATCAGCCCCAAATTTCCTTCCTGAATCAAATCAACCAGAGGAAGATTTGTGTTGTGAATAACTTTTTTGGCAATCGTAATTACTACTCTCAAATTTGATTGGATTAATTTCTTTTTGGCATCGGTGTCGCCCTCTTTAGCTTTTCTTGCAAGTTCGCGCTCTTCTGCCGGAGATAAAACCGGATAACTTGATATCTCTCTTAAATAATCGGTAAATTCACCGTTGCCGTACATCAAAACCTCATTTTTGGCGGGGTTAGACTTAACCTTCTTCATTTTGACAGGCGCATTTTTACTCATACTCTTTTAAACTCCTTATTTAATTTTGTTACACGAGAACAACTTACACTCTTTCTGGATATATATTTAGTATATATCATAGTATATACTTTTTCAAGTCTTTTGTTAAGTTTTATGAAATTACTAAAAAAAATATATTTGTTGTATAATATATGTTTAAGAGGAGGATATTATGAAAAAGAAAGTAATAATTACTTTAGCAATTTTATTTGTAGTTATATTAACATCAGCAGCCGGATTTGCAGTTGCAACGGGCGCGCTTGATAAAAAAGAAAAACCGTCAGACTACAAAATCGGTATTCAATATTCAGAAGCTCTTGAGAGTGACAAACCTGCACTTGCATTATTTTATGTTGACTGGTGCGGATATTGTTTGAGATTTATGCCGAAATACAAAGTTTTAAGCATGCTTTACGGAACAAAATACAATTTTGTTATGTTGAATGCTGAAGATCCGATTAACAGAGCATTGGTTGAAGATGTTGCTTTAACCGGATTTCCTACTGTTTACATAATTGACCCGAAATATGACAACAGAATCTTAATAAACAATGCGATTTATCAAAACCTTCCGAAGTTCAAGGTTGAATTGAACAGATATTTGAGAATCAGAGATATGTTGAATAAAGCATCAAAAAAATAATTTTATTGCGGGCTTAAAAGCCCGCTTGTTTTATATTTAGTCAAAAAAAAAAAAAGACCTTGATTAAATTTTTCAAGGCCTATCCGTTTAAATAAGAAGAGAGAGCTTTATATATTTATAATAAGTATCTTATTCCCAAAAAGTTGCTATTTTTTGTGGTTTAGGTTAACAAAAATTAACAATAGGATTGAAGTATGAAAGACATTCAAAATTTAAAAGATGAAAGAAACGTTGATATTCAAAAAGTCGGGATTAAGCATCTTGAATTACCGCTGATTATACAGAGAAAAAACAACTCTAATCAGGTTGTCTGCGCAAAGGCAAAAGTTAATGTTTCGCTGCCCAGAGACTATAAAGGCACTCATATGTCAAGATTTGTTGAAGTTTTGACGGAGTGGAGAAACAAAAATCTTCTTGGAGTCGATATAAAAGGATGTCTGGAAGAAATAATCCGGAGATTGGATGCAAAAAGCGGAGAATTGGAATTTACGTTCACATATTTTGTCGACAAAAAATCTCCTGTTACACACCTGATTTCGCCTATGAGTTTTGACTGTTTATTTAAGGGAACAATTGACAAAAACGGTTACAAATTTATTTTAGGGGTGGAAGTGCCTGTTACAACGCTCTGTCCGTGTTCAAAGGAGATTTCTGACAACGGTGCTCATAACCAGAGAGCATTTATCAGAGTGAGAGTTTCGTATGATGAAGACAAACACATCTGGATAGAGGATTTGATTGATATGGTGGAATCCTGCGCCAGCTGTCCTGTTTACCCGCTTTTAAAACGAGAAGATGAAAAGTTTGTGACTGAAAAGGCCTGGGACAATCCGAAGTTTGTTGAAGATGTTCTTAGAGATGTGGTTGTAACGCTGAGAGAAGACGAAATAGTAAATGAATTTGAAGTGGAATGCGAAGCCTTTGAAAGCATTCACAATCATTCTGCATGGGCTTATCAAAGAGAAAGCAAAGATTAACGGCAGAGTTTTTCAAAATAGTTTCTGAGCTTTATAAACGCAAACGCCGAAGCAGACGGAAATAAGACGATTTATAAAACCGCACAGCATTAATTGTCCATGCGGTTTTTATAAAAGTTTGTCAGAGTTTCACCCCCGCCCCTCAACTTTTCAAAAGCATTGCGGCAAGCGGAGAGTCAGTTCGTCCGTTCAGATTTTTATCAATTTCTTTAAGTTTTTGCGAAATTATCTCCATTTCATCAGTCCAGACAAAATTGTCAAGAACATATTTTTCGCCTTTTTGAAAATCGCCGTCAATTTGAATTCTGATAATTTCTTCAAGCATCTTTTTGGCTGTCGGAATCATCTTTTCAATATTAACATGGATTTTTTTATCTTCATTTAATACGATTGCACCGTGTTCAATGAAATACTTTGTCTGCATAACCGTACGAACACGGTGCGCCTGAGAAAGCGTAGGTTTGGATTTCAAAAAGTTGTCCGCCGCAAATGAAACAATGATTTGTAAAACCTGTTCATGCGAATACATCCCTTTTTCTTCCAAAATATCAAGAAAAGCAAGAGCACCCATATCAGCTTTGTTTTCTTCAATTATGCTTTTATATTTTCCCAAAGCCTCGGTTCCTTTATTCGGCCCAAGAGAATGGGTATTTTCATGCCCGATTGTAAACCAGTGGTCAGCTTCATCCAGATAATATTTATGCTGGTCTTTGTCTAAAGTTGCATCAAGTCTGCGTTGAAGTTTTTCGCGGTCGGAAATAAAACGGATTTGTCTGTGGTAAACATTCCGTCTGCCGCCGCCGATTGTAAGAGATAATTTGTCGTCATTCGGCAAATTTTCCGCCAGCGTAATCCCTGCACGATAAGCCCCGACATCCCCTGCAAGAACTACAATATCAACATCAACCATGGTCTGTTTTGCATCGTCTGTCTTTGAAATATTCTGTTCATATTCTTCATGATAGGGCATGTTTGCCGCAAGAAGCGGAAGAAATTCTTTTATTTTTAAAAGCGCATTTGTTCCGTCTTTATTAACAATACCAACACGCGCGCCGAGAAAATCTTTTGAAATCACAGGAATATCATTCTCTTCAAGAAGTTTTTTCAATTCCTCGTTTTCAATTACGCTTTCGGTCATTTCATCCGCGTAATTTTCGCGGGTAATCGTAAATTCAAGCGGTGTATCCTGAAGTTCTGCCCACTTTTTGTCAGCATATGCATCCAGCATCGGATCAGCTTCTCTCAAAGCGACCGCCTGAAGTCTCAAATATTCGTTAAACTCGTCATTTGTTGAGGTGTCTGCCGCAAGCTCAAGTTTTTCCGCAGCTTTTCTGAAATCTTCGTTGAAAAATTTCACATAATCAATTGCTTCAAGTTCATCCTCTTTTCTTAAAACAACAGAACGCTGATTAAGAATTTTGCGGACTTCATCTTTCTTGCCTTCGTTCAGCATTTTTATCAGAATCTTATGAAATTCGTCTTTTGTTAAATCTTCCGGATACAATCCTTTCCCCGGAAGTTCAGTTATACCTTTTGCAAGATTAATTTTTACAGATTCACGGTCGATTGCGCACATCCCCTTCTGCGCAAGAAAAAGAATTTTAGTTAACTCGGCACGCTCATTGCCTTTTAAAATTTCTTTCTCCAAATAATCATAAAAATCTGTATTCTGCTTATTATCAAGTTTATAATAGATTTTTTCAATGAAAAACGCAGCCTTTACAAGATTCTTCAATGCCTTTTTGTCTCCGTCTGCAAGATTTAAATATTCAGGGGCATCAACATCCAGCATTTTCTTGGTGGCTAAATAATCTTTATGAGTACGTTTTTTTAATTCTTCAAGTGAATAATTTAATTCAAAATTTTCCATCTCTCTCTCCAAAAAACACTTTACTTTCAAAGTATAGCACTGTTTTATTAAATTGTAAATTTTATTTATGGTAGGTTTCACCTTTTATAATTTTAAAAGCCCTGTAAATCTGTTCAACAAGAATCAGTCTGGCAAATTGATGAAGAAATGTCATTTTTGAAAGACTTAATTTAAAATTTGCACGTTTTGAAATTTTTGGCGAAAGACCGTATGAGGAACCGATTACAAATATTATTTCACTTATACCTGAATTTGTGATTTCGCTGATTTTTTCCGCAAAATTTTCAGATGAAAGCATCTTTCCATCAATTTCTAAAGTAATTACATATGAGCCGGACTTGATATAAGAAAGAATCTTGTCAGCTTCTTCATCCAGTGCTTTGCCGATTAAATGTTCGTCTTTTATTTCAACAGGCTGAATCTCTATAATGTCAAAAGTTGCATAAGGAATAAGACGTTTTTTAAATTCTTCAACGCCGTCTTTCAAAAACTTCTCTTTTAATTTTCCGAGTGCAATAATTTTTATATTCATGCGTTGCTTCCGGATTTTTCAACATAAACGGAAGTTGACGGGAATGCAAAATCCAAACCTTCTGCACGGAATTGTCTTACTGCTTCAAGCAGGAAAGCAGATTGAATTTTTTTCCATTCGTTATAAGAGCCTGTTTTGGCGTATGCAATGCATCTTATATCTATTGAACTTTCAGAAAGTGTGTCCAAAAATACAACATAATCATTATGAATATTTTTATTTTCATGAAGAATATTTTCCAGAATATGTATTGCTTTTTCCAGCTTTTCATCCGAAGTATCGTAAGTCAGCGTAAAGACTTCGTTAATTCTTCTTTTTCTTGCGGCCGTAATATTACATATATTGCCGTTTGAGGCGCTGCTGTTCGGTACAATATATAAAAAATTATCAAGTGTTCTTATTTTGGTTGACATCAAATTCACATCTTCAACATAGCCTTCAACACCGTTTACAATAACATAATCACCAACTCTATACGCTTTGTCGCTGAATATTGAAAGAGTACCGAAAACATTTGCAATAGTTGCATTTGCAGCAAAACCTACTGCCAAACCTGTAATTCCGAACCCTGTTATTAGTGATGAAACAGAATAACCGAAACTTTGCAGGAATGAAGCTACTATAAAAAATACAATCAAGATTTTAAAAATTCTGTCAAGAATCGGTATAAATTGAATTAATTGATTTTTTGAATCTTTTGCGAGAACATGTTCTTTTAGTTTTGCACTGAACATATCAACGACTTTGAATAAAAGCATTATCAGGAAAATATTGATAACGACGCCTACAAGAAAATCAAAATGCGTAGATTCAAGAAGTTTGTTGAGTTTTTCCAAATAATTGATTATATTATCCATTAAATCCATATTCATACCTCAATATTTTCTGCTCTTTTAAAAAAGAATAACATAAAAAATAAAAATCTTGCAAAAAAAATATGTTTGGATTAAGATTTTCATGCAATCAAATTTCGCGACATGCGGAAGTAACTCAATGGCTAGAGTCCCTGCCTTCCAAGCAGGTTGTTGCGAGTTCGAGTCTCGTCTTCCGCTAATAAAGAAGTTTCACCTTTTGGGTGGAACTTTTTTATTATGGAAGATAATGGCAAGAACAAGCCGAATGCGAGTTCGGCGGATTTGCGGACGGATATTATAATTAATATTTTTTAATAATATCTCCATTTTTTAAAATTTGTGTTATTATATTACTATGGATTACAACTTCAGAGAAAAACCTTTTTATTTAGAATTTCCGATTCTTCAGATTTCGTATATTTTGCTGTGGATTCCGGTGGGATACATAGTTTCCCGCGTCATTGCAAGCGGTTTAATAGCAATAGTGTTCAACACCTCGGCAGCAATCCTTTATAAGATCTTTGATTTTGCTTTTGGTTTGTTTGTCATGTCAGGACGCTGGGAAGCCAGTGCATTAGGTTTCTTTCCATATGCAGTAATTGCATTTGACTTGATATTTCTTATTATCGGATTGGAATTAATCAGCCGGTTTCTTGATAAAAAAAGATTAGAGGAAAAATTTTATGAACAACAAACTGATTGAAAGAACTCAAAAAATTTTTAACAATCCGATTATAGTTTCGGGTCTAATTGTACTAATACTGACTCTGATTCTATTATACGGATGCAACTTTCATCTGCCGCAATTTTACACTGACCGAGAACTGGCAAATCAAATTGCTCAGAGCGTCACGTCGAAAGAAGTCGATGGTGCCGTTGCGCATTTGATAAATCCGAAATATTTTGTGTTTAACAAAATTTTCAAATTGTGGGGGTTATTTATAGCATTTTTCGCTTTCACAGCGATTTTTAAAATAACCGAATTTAAAAAATTTAGAAATATTAGAATACTTACAAGAAAAGCCTTTATTTACCCCTGGATAAATCTTTCATTTCCGATATGGGGCTTTTGCTATGTTAATGCATACATGACAGATATTGTTAAATATGTCTACAACTGGGCTGCAGATTCATTTGGAATTCCGCTTTTCAGTGCAGTCTGTTTTATAATTTTTATAGGTATCATTTATTATCCAGTAATAAATTTACTATCATTTGTGACGTTTAACACAAAAATCAAACGATGGATTTACAGCGTATTTTGGATTACCTGCTTTATATTCTGGTTTATAATGTCAACAGACCATATAAACAGCATTTTCACATATTACGACCCGATATTATTTTTGTTTTATTTAATATGGTTTGTATTCATAATTTATGCTGTCGGATACATGAAAAACAAACCAGATTCGGAGAAAAATGACATTATAAAAACTAATCCTTAAGAATTAGTTCCAAGTTGTTAATTTGTTAGTTTAAAAGTTATTCTTTTGAGTGGTGAAAATCCGCACGAAAACGGTTATTATAGTTATGTAAGCTTGTAGTATCCAAGCACTTTTTCGGGGTTGCGACAAGATTTTTTCTTTCAGCGGTTTGGTTGAAAATATTACAGGCTTACTTCCCAGACTATAATAATTCTCATTATATAAGTTACATCTTTAATACTATGTACAATTTATAAATATCAATGGTTTTCACGTTTGATATACTAAGGCTTGACAGAAATGTTAAGTCCTTTTTTTATTAGAAATTATATTTCCAAAACTGGAATGTCGTTTTCCAATTTTATTTCAAACTCAGTTCCTTCCGGAATATAAACCTCATTACCGGGAACAAAAAACGCAATAATCGGTGCAATAAACAAATCTGCCGTTTGAAGAAGTGCTCCTGTTAAAAAATAAAAAGGTTTTGCTGCTGTATGCACACACTCATCAGCCGTTGTCTTACAAGGATCTTTATATATTGTGTGTATAGTTCCGTTATTCGCTGTATCCGCAAGATTATCCCTATAATTTGAAGGGCCTGCAACAGCACCGAATAAAACACTTTTTTTATTCATTTTGGTAATATACGCTTCTGCCGGATAGGTAATATTTTCCAGCTTAACGTTTTTAATCATAACCTTTAACGTGCCGCTGGAACCGCCTTTTCCGGGAGGCTTGTTTTTGACAATTTCACCCGTAAAAACAAGTTTTACCGGCTCTCGCTGCATAAAAACCCTTTCCGGATAAAGCGATTCAAATTGAACCTCTGTTCCGCCCGTCGCTTCATAAGACATAGGCTGCATTGACTTAACCTCAAAAGTCCGTCCTTTCTCAAGCATCATTGCAGTTAATTCTTTTCCTGCAAGACATTTATACGCGGACTTGAAAGATTCAATAGTTCCGCTTCGTTGTACTAAAATAGGATTTTCAGGACATGCAGCCGTTTCTGCCTCATCAACCAAATTGATAACTTTGGTTTCATTTTCTTTTTCATACTCATCTGCCATGCTCTGTGCCTGCGGCAGACTATTATTCTCTTCCAACGTCTCTGTTTTGTCGTCTTTAGTAACATCCTTCGGTGCAGCAAGCGGCAAATGAGCTATCTCATCGGCCGGATTTGCAGCAGCTTCAGAAAAACAAGGGGTAAATGTATTTGAGAGTATTGCACAGAGCAATAAAAACTTAAATAAATTATTCATTTATTTATTCCTTTATTGTATAGCGGGGTAAAAACATAAAATATTTAATTTTCAGGATATCTAATCCATAGCTTGAGTATATACATAATGAATTAAACAATCCGGTTTTACAATCGTCTAAAAAAACGATTACAAGAAAAATATTTGTGGTGAAATTAATATCTCATATTGATATTAGCCGCATGTACAAGTGAAAATCTTATAGAGCATTTTATTATCAATATAACGAAAATATATACAAAAAAATGTTTTATGTGGTAAAATAATATTGTGGAGAGTCAAAGAAGGGAAAATAAAATGGGAAAAGCGAAATATGTATTATCAATTTTAATATTATCAACAGGTTTATGCGTTTCTGCAGCAACAGGAAACCTTGTCGGCAACACCGCAGGAATAAATCTTGAAAATCCCTTGATTGCGGTTTCTGCACCTGCTCCAACAAGAAATTACATTCCGGTTCAACCGCTCGACATGGTTAAAAACCCGTCTTTCTATCTCAACAAATATGTAAAAATCAAAGGAAAGTTTGATAAATTTTCCACATTAGGTCTTGACTACAAGCCTGCAATGAAAAGTTCGGAAGATTTTATAACGTTTTTAATCCAGCGTCCTGACGTAACAGATCATAATGTTCCGCTATCAGAGCTTAAAATATTTCTAAAAAGAGCGGAAGCTGAAAAGCATATTGATTTGAATGCAGGAGATGAAATCGAATTTTCAGGAAAAGTTTTTTCAAATGCACTGGGCGATGTCTGGATGGATGTTGACCAATTTAAAGTGCTGACCGTAAAACCCAAAAAAGAAACCGAAAACAAGTAGTGTTTAAAGATACGATAGAGCGTTTTCAAGGAGTTAAGAAATGACTGAAGAAAAAAATACTGAAAAATTTTTAACAATACACGGACATTTTTACCAGCCGCCCAGAGAAAATCCGTGGCTGGAAGCAATTGAACTGCAAGACAGCGCTCTTCCGTTTCATGACTGGAATGAGAGAATAAACAAAGAATGCTATAATCCGAATTCTGTTTCCAAAATCGTTGACAGCAGAAATCGGATTCTTGATGTTGTAAACAACTATGAACATATGAGTTTCAACTTCGGGCCTACACTGTTATCATGGATGGAACAGTTTGCACCGCTGACTTATGAAAGAATTATAAAAGCCGATATCGAAAGTGTAACGGAACATTCAGGTCATGGAAATGCCATGGCGCAGGTTTACAACCATATTATCATGCCCCTTGCAAATGAAAGAGACAAAGAAACTCAGGTAAAATGGGGTATAAGAGATTTTGAATACCGTTTTGGCAGAAAACCTGAGGGAATGTGGCTTGCTGAAACGGCTGTTGATGATGATACTCTTCGGGTTCTTGAAGCAAACGGGATTAAATTTACGGTTCTTTCTCCTTATCAGGCATTGAAAATAAGAAAAGAAAATGATAAGGAATGGACTGATGTAAGCTGGGGAAATATTGACCCTGCCAGATCTTACAGATATTACATCAAATCAGCTCCGGGCAAATATATTGATTTATTCTTTTATGACGGTGCAATTTCCCGCTCTGTTGCATTTGATGAACTTTTAAAAGACGGAAACAAGTTTGCAAAACGTCTTCGTGAAGGAGTTTCCGACTGCCGCGACTATCCTCAGCTTGTAAATATTGCAACGGATGGCGAAAGCTACGGACACCACACAAAATTCGGTGATATGGCTCTTGCGTACGTTCTTCAGATAAAGGCAAAAGAAGAAGGGTTCACCCTGACAAATTACGGCGAGTATCTGGAAAAATACCGCAGCGATTATGAAGTGGATATAAAACAGGCTTCAAGCTGGAGCTGTTTCCATGGTGTAGGACGCTGGAAAGAGGACTGCGGATGCTCAACCGGCGGACATCCCGGCTGGAATCAAAAATGGAGAAAACCGCTTCGGGATGCACTTGACTACCTTCGGGATGAACTTGTTAAAGTATTTGAAGAACAGGCTCCAAACTACTTTAATAAAGACTGCTGGGAAGTCAGAAATAAATATATTCAAGTTATTCTGGACAGAAATTTGATGAATGTTTTAAAATTTCAGAATGAACATTTTCGTCCTGAACTTTCAGACGCACAAAAAGTAAAAGGCATGGAACTTTTAGAAATTCAACGTCAGGCAATGCTTATGTACACAAGCTGCGGCTGGTTCTTCTCTGAAATTTCAGGAATTGAAACCGTACAGATTATGAAATACGCAGCACGCGCTATGCAGCTTGCCGCAAAATTCACTAAAAAAGATTTTGAAACTCATTTTACGGAAATTCTCTCAGAGGCAAGAAGCAACATAACAGAATACGGAACTGGCAGAGATATTTTCAACAACTTTGTAAAACCGTCAATTGTTACTGGAAAACAGGTCGCAAGTTTGTGGGCAATTTCGTCACTTTATCAGGACTTTGAAGATGAAGAAAACGTTTACTGCTACACAATCAAAAGAAACGATTATCAAAAAGTTCAAAAAGGCAACTCGAATTTTGTAATCGGCAACATTGAACTTCAATCAATGGTAACATTACAAAAACAAAATCTTGTATTTGCACTTATGCAGTATTCAGGCGGAGATTTCCACTGTGCAATCAAAGAATACTCTGACGAAAACGAGTATAATCATTTGAAAACCGAACTTATTAAAACATTCCTGCTTAACCCGCTGACTGAAATAATCAGAGCACTGGATGAATACTTCGGAAAAGATTACTTTACACTGAAAGATATCTTTATTGAAGAAAGAAGAAAAATTCTGCAAAGACTTTTGAAAGGCAAAATGCAAAAGTTTGCTCAGATTTATCAGGAAATGTACAACGAAGGAAAAAGCTCAATTTATCAAATGCAAAATCTTGGTCTTTCAATTCCTGACGAATTCAAGATTGCGGCGGAATATGCCCTGAGCCGTAAATTCAATGAACTTATACAGGATTCAAACGGGTTTGTTGATCCTGCGGTACTTCAGGAAGCATCTGATATTAATCTTGAAACCAGAACAATGGGCATAAAACTTGATAAACAACCGTCAAATGCTATTTTCAGCAAAAAAATTCTTCAAAACATTAACCGTCTGGCTTACAGTTTTGAAATTCAGCAGGCTGACGTTGTTCTGGAACTGTTTGACTACATTGAAAAACTTGAGCTTGAAATTGACATTTCAGAAGCGCAAAACATTTATTTTTCAAAAATTTATCACAAAATCGGCGAAATTATTGAGTCAAGCAAAACTTCAAACAGAACTAGCGATAAAAAATTTGTCGATATGCTTCTTGACATAGGAACAAAACTTAATATCAACACGGAATTTTACAGAACAAAACTGGCAAAGGCAGGAAATTAATTTACCAGTCATAAGAGCCGTATTTTTTGTAAAGTTCAATAGTATTTAAGATTTTATGTTCGACGGAGGCAACTTTTTTCAAAAATTCTTCATCAGTCTTTTTTTGTTTGAGAAGCTGAAGTTCAAGCAAATCTTCTTTTGCCTTGCGGACTTTTTGCTTGGCGTTTTCGCGTTCCATAAACAGCCAGCCCTCAAATCCGCATCCCGGCGGAACAATTGACCACGGAGTAGATGGACAATGACGGCAAAGTACCGGTCGTTCTTCATAAATCGAACATAAATTGTCATCCTGAAGATATTTGCATCCGTAAAAAGTCATTTTGCTTTCGTCGTAATTGCCGTCCTCTTTCAATAGATTTATAACATTATCGACAAGCTCTTTATCAACTTTTCTGGCTGCTTCAATTGACGGATACGGTTCAAAAATCTTTAAAAACTCGCAGGCACCGATATCATTCTGCGCTTGCAAAGCCTTCAATTCCTCGTAAGACTTTGATGTAGTGACCACACGACAGCACCGCCCGCACATATGACAGAGTTCCTGCGGACGCTTTGCCAGATATGTATCTTCGTAACTTCCCATAATTTTATTATATGCAAAATCAAAAATTTAAAAAATATATTTAACATTTCTTAATCTTTATAAAATTAAAGCAATAAATTTCTGCTTAAATACTTTTAATATATAAGTAATTTTTAAAAGGGTAGTGTTATGACATCAGTTTACAATCAGGGAAACAACCAATTACAAACAGTATTACCGCAGACAATTCAGCCGGCAGTTCAACAGCAGCCGGTAAATTATACTTCAAATCCTGCTGCACCGCCGAGCTGCGCAGGTGTAAATATCCAAATATATAATCCGTCAGTCGGGATTCCCAACCTGAATCCGACGGGAAATCTTCCTGTTTATCAGGGGTTGCCGGGGATGGCATATCCGTCCAATTATTATACCCAGCAATTTGTTCCGCCAGGAGGAATAACAGCGCAAGGCGGGAATGCAGTTGTAAACAACACAATCCAATCACCGCAAGGGGGCGGGTCCTCACAACCTGCCGCGCAATTGATGCAGTCTGATAACACAAATTCAACAAACACAGAAAGCAAACAAACAACTGAGACAAAAACAACAGAGTCCGCCGACAAAAAAAAGACTGAAAAACGAAAAATTGTTGAATTAACAGATGAATATATCAAAAATTTGGAAAATTATTTAAACAGTCAGGATCCGGAAGTCAGAATGATGGGTGCAAAAGAAGTAGTTGCAAGACTTCAGGAAGATGACAGCCGGAAAGATGATGCAGCATTGACCGCTCTGATTAACAAAATGCTTCAGGATCCCTCTCAACAAATCAGATTTTTAGCACTCAGCATGCTTGATTCAAGAACGTGTACCGGAGACGATTACACGGTCGGGGTTCTCAAAAAAATGCAAACTTCAACCTCCGGTTACGGACAGGACGCAGCACAGGCAACAAATATTCTTCTCAAAATGTCAGGAAACGTGATTGAAAAAGAATTTGAAGTTCCTGAAAAAAATTCCGAAACAAACAAAAAATAAAGGGTTAAATAATGAGTATTATTAACGCAGTAAAAAATAATTACGGAAAATATTTAGCAAAGACCGCAGGTGCCGGTGCTTTGTACTTAATTTTGCGCGATGCTCATAATATCGGAAAACTTCAGGCTGACATAACATCCGAATCAAGAGATGCAAATGTCAGCATGGATTTGTTTGAAAACTCTCAAAAACTTGACACTCCTAGCCTCTGGAAGGGTGAAATGAAAGATAAAGTTTTTAAATATCATCTTGAAAATAATTTTCTTAATTTCTTTAACTCCGCAATCGGATACTTTTCAGGTTTGGGTTCAATGCTTGTGTCTAATGTAGTACCGCTGGGACTGGGTTTGACAGCACTTCTTGCTAAAGGTAAAAAACTGGCATGCGGAAGCGGAATTGCACTTGCAGCTTATGCTGGATTTACATTCCTGAAAGACGGACTCGGAATAGGCTCTAAAAAATATTTACAAAAATAGCACGTAACGATTTTACTCCAGCAAATCAGGACGCCTTGCCTTTGTCCTTAAAAGTCTCTGCTGATATCTAAACTCGTTTATTTCTTTATGATTTCCGTTTAAAAGAACTTCCGGAACTTTCAAACCTCTGAATTCCCGCGGTTTTGTGTACTGCGGATATTCTAAAAGCCCGTCGGAAAAACTGTCATCTTCAGCACTTTCTATTTTGCCTAATGTTCCTTCTAATTTTCTGCTGACCGCATCAATAAGGCAAAGCGCAGGAAGTTCACCGCCCGTCAAAACAAAATCTCCAAGTGAAATTTCACGCGGTTTTATAATTTCTCTTATTCGCTCGTCAAAACCTTCATAATGCCCGCACAAACAGATTATCTGCTCATATCCAGCCAAATCTTTTACAATTTTCTCGCACAAAGGTTCCCCCTGCGGTGAAAGCATTATTGTGACAGAATTTGGCATTTTTTCTACGCTTTCATAAGCGTCAACATACGGCTGAGGCATTAAAACCATTCCGGCCCCGCCGCCGTAAGGCGTATCATCAACTTTGCGGTGCTTATCAAGAGTAAAATCCCGCGGATTAATCGTATTGACTTCAATAACTGAATTTTCAACAGCTCTTTTTAAGATACTGTATGAACAATGTGATTCAATCATCTCAGGAAACAAAGTCAACACGTCGAATCTCATTGAAGTAACCCCTCAATATTATTTATCGTCACTTTCTTCTCTTTAAGACTTACATCAGTCACAATAGCCTTTACAAACGGAACTAATGAAATATTATTGGACTTTGTCTTTATTGAAAGCAAATCGGAAGCGCCGTTGTTGGAAACTCCGACAATAAATCCGAGCTTATTGCCGTCTTTATCAAAAACCTCTAATCCGACAAGCTCATCAATCAAAAACTCATCTTCATCAAGAGATTCGCGAATAACACTTTCGTCAACAAAAAGCAAAGCCCCTTTATATTCAATCAATTCATCAATTGAATTGATTCCGTCAAACTTTACAATCGCAAAGTTTTTATGCAGCCGTATATTTTTTATCTTTAACGGTTTATAATCCTGCTGCTCTTTTACGAAGACTTCCTTCAATCCGCAGAAAAATTCCTGCTGGTTTTTAGAGTAACCAACTTTAGCTTCACCCTGAATGCCATGAAAATTCAGAATTTTACCTACTGATATAAATTTGCTCATGACTCGGCGGCTTCTTCTGCCTTTTTAGGTTTTCTGCCGCGTTTCGGTTTTTCTTCAGCCACTTCGGCAGTTTGTTCATTTGCATTATCAGCCTGCGCATCTTCAGGTTTCTTTTTAAACTCTTCAGGAGCATCAGCTCTATCCTGATTCCAACGCTGTAATCCCATTTGAGAACGAATCAAACCGATACCTACGTGAACACGCCACTCATCCATTTTTAATTGTGCTGCTATAATTTTGTGGCATCCGATTGGAGGCAGCGGCAGCAACGGTTCATAAAGATTTTTAATTGCAAAAAGCTGATCCGGTGAAATAGCCAGTTTACGTTTCGGGAAAGGTAATTTCGGAAGCATAAGTTTTTGTCTTACAAGGTTAATTCCGAAAAATACTTTTCTTGGTTCCAAACCGATTTTTTCTCCGATTACTTCATGCGCATCCGGATTTGGAAGCGGAAGCATTGATTTATAGAGCAATTCAATTTGTTCCAGCTGTTCTTTGCTTACCAGAAGCTGTTTTGGAGCTTTTGGTTTTCCGGGACGTTTGTTAAATCTGTTTTGCTGCGGACGGCGTTGATTAAATCCGCCTCTGTTAAATCCGCCCTGCTGCGGTCTTTGATTGTAACCGCCTCTGCGATTATCACGATTGTAGCCGCCCTGATTATTTCTGTTATACCCCTGGCGATTGTTATCACGTCTGTAACCGCCCTGGTTATTATTGTAATTACGCTGCTGCGGACGACGGTAATTGTTCTGATTTTCGTTTCCGCCGCTTGAATAACTGTTATAAAATTGCGGTTTATCTTCTGTGCTGTAACTTCTCAAAACTTCAGGTTCTCCTGACTGGCTTTGCGCCGCAGATGTATCAGAACCTGCATCGGCAGATGGATTAATCATCATCTTTTTATCCGGATATAAACAATCCGGGCAAATTACTCGTTTGGGGTTTTTCGTCTCAAATTCACGACCGCACTTAACGCACTTGTTTACATACATATTGAAAGCCTCTTAATTAAAAAAAATAATCGCATAATAAAAATAGATTTAAAAAATTAATTACTCCTCGGTAATAATATAAATATCAATATACTTAATATAATTATAATAACATAAAAGTAAAATATTTGCAAGTGGGGAATTTATTTTTCCACCCAGAGCGTAACAGGCCCGTCGTTAACAAGCGCTACATCCATCATAGCACGGAATTTACCTGTTTTTACTGTTAATCCGGAGCCGGTCATACGCTCTACAAAATCTTTATACAGAATTTCAGCCTTTTCCGGAGGCGCCGCGTTGTCAAAACTTGGACGGGTACCTTTCCGGCAATCAGCGCACAGCGTAAATTGAGAAACAACAAGAATTTCACCTTTCACATCGGTAACGGATAAATTCATTTTTTCGTTTTCATCTTCAAAGATTCTGAGATTTAAAAGTTTTTGAGCAAGCCTTTCCGAGTTTTCGACAGAATCCTCCTTTGTGACTCCCAGAAAAATCAGCAGCCCTGCATTAATTTTGGAATAAAGTTCGTTATCGATTGTTACAGACGCATTCTTAACTCTTTGAATCAGTGCTTTCATCAGTCTTTCTCAACCTTTCCTCTCAATTGTCCGCATGCCGCATCAATATCCGCACCTCTTTCAAGCCGGACAGTAACCTTTTTACCCGAATGCTCCAGCAGATATTTAAAGCGCTGAACAGCATTACCGGACGGCCGCTGATAATCATTTTTGGCTGTCGGATTGTACGGAATCAAATTCACATTACACTTCAAATCCGCCAGATATTCGGCAAGTTCTTTTGCTGATTCTGCTGAATCATTTAAATCCTTTATTAACAGATATTCAATTGTTATTCTTCGGCCTGTTTTGTCTACATATTTTTTCAATGCTGTTTTCAATTCTGACATACTGTATTTATTTTCAATTGGCATGATTTTTTTAC
>CALVAS010000002.1 GCA_944325585.1 Candidatus Gastranaerophilales bacterium | reverse complement strand
AAAGCAAATGAAAAAACTTTTATCAGTATCAGAAATGTTCCTTATTCAGACCTGATGATAACAAACGTAAAGGCTGACAAAAGAAAAATCGTTCTGCCTGTTTTGAATACGAAAAACACAAAAACCGTTATAGTTGTTGAAGACGTTTCTCAACCGAATGTTTATGATGCGGTTGTTACGCTTAAAGACACTGCAAAAATCACAAAAGACGGTGCTGTTGTCGGCGGAAACAAGATTAAAATAGGACTTCCGATAACACTGGAAGGTTCCGACTACAGACTAAACGGAACAGTTTCAAACATTCAGCTTACGCACGGAACGGATGAAGCAGTTACAGATCAGCAATTGAGCGCAGTGGAAAATGTTCAATAAACTATTTAATTTTACTCAAAATCATACGCAATTTTTATATAAAAACAGTTTAATTCTTCAAAATATTGATAAATTCATTTATTTATTAATACTGGCTGTTTTTGTAACGTCAACTGTATTTCCGTCTGATTACATCGGAATTATAGCATTTTTCGCAACGATTCTGACACTTGCGAAACTTCTAATCGTCAGGGGCGAAAAACTGGAAGCTACAGGAGCCGAAATCTGGCTTCTGGCATATTTTATGATTGTTATCATAAGCCTTGCGGGTTCAAGTCTGTTTGCACTCAGTTTGAAAGGATTTTTGAAAACGGTTATTTATCTTGGTTTTTACCTTTCAACAGCTCACTTTTTAAAAAATAACAGAGATAAAATATTTCCGATATTTATGACAATAGGTTTGTGCATAAGTTTTGAAGGAATAATCGGATTTTTGCAGAATTTTGCGCATGTTGAAGAAATTTCAACATGGCAGGACGTTTCAAAACTTAATCCGGAAGAAGTTATGACGCGGGTTTACGGAACATTAAAACCTTACAATCCAAATCTTCTGGGCGGATATTTTGTTGCCGGAATTCCTGCTTTATACGCTGTTTGCGCGGGATTTTTAACGGATAAAAAATATAATGCCGGAATTATTTTCGGAGTTTTGGCGCTTATATCAAGTGCTGCCCTGTTTTTAACCGGATGCCGCGGATCTTATATCGGAATGCTGGTGATTCTTGCCGGAACGTTCTTAGTGTCAGCAAAATACCTCTGGCAAAACTATAAAGCTATATATATTTCAATCGTTGGCGGGTGCGTTGCGCTAATGACGTCTGCGATTCTATTGTCCGCCTCACTTAGAGCAAGGGTTTTGTCCATGTTTGCAATGCGTCAGGATTCTTCAAATTCTTTCAGATTCAACGTTTACCAGTCTTCTTTTAACATGTTTAAAGAAAACTGGCTGCTGGGAATAGGCTGCGGGAACAGAAACTTTCGAGAAATTTACGGAATCTACATGAGAACAGGCTTTGATGCATTGTCCGCGTACAATATATTTCTTGAAATTGCCGTTGAAAGCGGAATTTTTGCACTACTTGCCTTTTTAGGATTTATAATCTCAACTTTGCATGACGGTATCAAAATAATTCTTAAATCCGCTGATACCAAAGAGGTAATATTTTTATCAGCAGCAGTAATTTCGATTTGTGCACTTATGATTCACGGACTGGTTGATACGGTATTCTTTAGACCGCAATTGCAGTTTATCTTCTGGACAATGGTTGCTGTGATTTCTGCAGTTAATAAAGAAAATCACCATGGATAATTGTCTCTAATTTGCCAGCCGTCACCAATAATCTTTGCTGCACAGCACATCCCTGTACCATTTTTGCTGCATTCAGTGTTTATCTCATCCGAACTTTTATTGTAACAGCGGGGCAAAAAACCTTTTGCGCTCTTTTCAGAAGTTTTTACAAAATAAAAAACATCTCGCCCAAAACGATTAGGATTATTTTTTCCGTTTATATCAACAATAACATCCTGCCAATTATATTTTTCACCTGCACTGTCTGTACTATATATACCGAGCACAATCAAACTGCCGTCAGTAAGTTGAAACGTTACTCTTGAGTCTTCTGCAGCAACAGAAACTTCCGTGAAATATATGGACTTGTTATACAAACAGAATTTGATGCATTGTACGCCTCTATAATATTTTCCTTGAAGTTTCATGCGAATACAAAAAAGTCTGACTTTTAATTCAAAAGCCAGCTATAGTAATAGCACGGTGGATGTTTACAAAAACTGCTCTGTTTTAAAATATCCTGATTATAAAAGGTTATTACTTTCTTGTATTTTTGAGCCTGATTTGCCTGTTTGTTGTTAGCATCACCAAATGTAAATATCCACCGGTCTTTTCCGAATAAATTTGGTCCAGAGAATCCGTTTGTATCGACAAGAAATATATTTTGACCTTTTTCATACACACACCAGCTTCGCCCAGAAACATCTAAAAAACAATATGATGTATTTTCAGACGGTGAACCATTTTCAAGGTCAATTCCATCTGATTGATCGCCTGAAGAACAACTTCCGCCACAAACAGTGTCACCTTTTGCCCAGCATCGATAAATATCCTTGTTTCCGCAGTCAAGCATAATTTTAAATCCTGCTTTAAACACAGCAAGTTCTTCCAAAGTTGAAGCTGCATCATAGCTTTTTGTGCGTGTAAATTCTTGATTAAACAAAGCCTCTTGAAAAACTTGAGAAAGTTCTGCATACGCTTTTTTATAAGCACTTTTAAACTGAACTTCCTGGTATTTCTTAATAACTGTAGGCAATGTCATTGCCGCAACAATGCCGATTAAGCCGAGTGTAATAAGCACTTCCGCAATTGTGAAGGACAAAAATATCTTATTTTGCATATTATGTTTCCCTTTATGGTTCTATATATAGAAATATATTAAAAATTTTATCATTTATATTCTATATATGCAACATGCAAATAAAAAAAAGTCAGAAATTATTATTAAAGCACTTGCCAAAGTTATCAGACAAGAAAGAGAAAACCAAAATAAATCTTTACGCGTGCTTGCAGATGAATACGATATACCAAAATCTCTTTTATCCCGATTGGAAAACGGAATTAACGAACCTAAACTTATTTCAATATGGACGATTAGCGAAGCGCTCAACATGCCGGTTTCCGAATTAATCAAACTTGTTGAAAACGAATTGCCTGAAAATTTTTCACTAACCGACAAATGAATAAATTTGATAATTAAAAAATATTAAAAATGTGCTTTAAACTGTTTATTAAGTTTATGTAAAGGCACTTGCAGGTTGTGGTAAACTTAAAATATGGGTAATTTAAGAAGGAGATAAGTATGATACCTATTTTAGATTCAAAACGTCAATACGCCGAAATCGGCAGTGAAGTTGAAAAAGCAGTTTGTGAAGTTTTACGTTCCGGTTCATATATTTTAGGACCGAATGCAAAGGCTTTTGAACAGGAAATGGCTGATTTTATCGGCTGTAAATATACGGTTGGTCTCAACTCAGGAACTGATGCGCTTCATCTTGCATTAAGAGCATTGGATATCGGTGCCGGTGATGAAGTTATCACAGTTGCGTTTACTTTTGTTGCAACAACCGAAGCAATCGGAATTGTCGGTGCAAAACCTGTTTTTGTTGATATTGATCCTGACACGTTCAACATTGACGCTTCTAAAATAGAAGCCGCCATTACACCTAAAACTAAAGCCATTATTCCGGTTCATCTTTACGGTCAGCCATGTGATATGGATGTTATTATGGATGTTGCAAAACGCCATAACCTCCACGTAATCGAAGACTGCTGTCAGGCTATCGGTGCTTTATATAAAGGCAAAATGGTCGGAACTTTCGGTGATTTCGGATGCTTAAGTTTCTATCCGACTAAAAACCTCGGTGGCATGGGTGACGGCGGTTTGATTATGACCAGTGATGAAAAACTCCGCGACAGAGTTGTTGCATTACGCAACCACGGCGGTGCAATTCGTTACCATCATGATGAAATCGGGGTTAACAGCAGATTGGACGAAATTCAGGCTGCTATTTTAAGAGTTAAACTGCCGCATGTTAAAAAATGGAATGAAAAACGTCGCGAGCATGCTTATTACTACAATGAACTGTTTAAAAACTGCCCTGATATTCAAACTCCGGTAGAATTAAAAGATACATACTGTGTTTATCACCAGTACACTGTTAAAATTCCGAACAGAGATGAAGTTCATAAAATGCTTCAGGAAAACGGCATAGGTGCAATGCTTTATTATCCGATACCTTTGCATTT
The DNA here is from genome assembly GCA_944325585.1 of Candidatus Gastranaerophilales bacterium. Classification (GTDB taxonomy): domain Bacteria; phylum Cyanobacteriota; class Vampirovibrionia; order Gastranaerophilales; family Gastranaerophilaceae; genus Scatenecus. The sequence continues at coordinate 57,363 of CALVAS010000002.1, read as the reverse complement.
ACAAAAAGTTCACGAATATTTAGGCGTTGGAAAAGGCTCTTTGCCTTATACCGAAAAAGATACTGAAATGGTTATCTCTCTTCCGATGTTCCCTGAACTTACAAAAGAAGAGCAGCAAACAGTTGCAAAAACGTTGATTGATTGTATTAACAAGTCAAAATCAAAAGTAAGTGTTTAATCAATGATAAAAAGGAACGGCGCGGACTGATGAATATCAGTCCGCGCCGTTCTTATATAAATAAATTTTTATTATTTCAATTTCTTATTGAGATGTTTCTTATCAGAATCCGGATTAATCTTTTTTACAAGATAACTGCCGCCGGTCAAAACACCCAAAGCGCCAAGTACCATCAATATTACTTTTGTCACACTTGTTTTATTTTTAGCAAGACTTTTTGGAACAGCCCACTCTTTTTTAAAGAAAAGTTCGTCAGCGTTTTTATAAAAAATCTTGTCTATTAATTCGTCAGCCTTTGCTCCGAAATTTTTCTTAATTACAGTTTTAATATCACCGACAGTTTTTTCATACGCTTGTTTAGCCGACAACCCGCCCTGAAGATTTTCACCGTAACAGCCTAAAGGTGCATCGGTTCCGAATAATATCCTATCCGTTGCATTGCGTTTGTCCAACTCTTTAATTAATTTTACAATACTCGGTTTTTCTTCCGTACTCAAGCCGTCATGTCCCCAGTCAACCCAGGAAATATCAACATAAAGTTTTGAATCCTTTTCATCAATAGATCTTAAGAGAACATCAATGGCATTTTGATGGGATTTTTCGTCTCCTGCTCCCATGTGAGCAAGGATTACAGGCACATGCGGGTATTTCTTTGCAACTTTGTGAATCAATTCAGGTGACGCTATTTTATCAATCTCATTGCCGTTTGTATTTAAATTTATATCAGAATGCACCAGACACGGAAGTTTATTTCTCTCTGCGAGTTTAAAATATGAAGCGTATGCAGGATCATCTATGCTTAAATTGAAATTTCTCGGATGAATCTTTAATCCTACGAATTTGCCCGGATTATCTTTTATAAGGCGGTTTAAAACAACTGCATTTCCTTCGGTTTTGGAAGGCTGGCAGGCGGCAAGAGCATAATATTTGGGATTATTGTTGCAAAACTCCAGCATCTCCTTATTGCCCTCTAATTCATCTTTAATTCCGCCGTTGACAAAACAATCCAAATTTGAAATCAAAACTTTCTCAATGTTGTCCTGCTGCTTCACACCTTGAACTGTTACATCAAGAGGAGAACGGACAAACACATCAACATAATCATTATTAAGAAACAAAAGTTGTCCGCCGCGATTCCAATGCCCCCAGTGCATGTGAGAATCAATTATTGAACCTTTAAAAGAAATCCCTTTCACTTCACCCAATTTCATCCGAATATATCTCCTATATTAATATCATCATTTGCACGGCGGTATAAAACTTTATTTCCAAGTTCTGATCCGTATTCAAGTTCTTTTGCTGCCCGCAAACATTCCATTTCCGGACGCTTTTCTCCTCTTCTTTGCGCTACCTCTGCCAGACGTTTGAATAAGGCAATAATTTCATCCAACTCATCTTTTGTCTGTTGATACCGTTCTACTTTAACACGTTCCAAATAATTTTTACACTTGTTGTTAAGATAGAAATTATAAATTCCGTTTGCGCCGACGTAATCCCCGTTTCTGAATTTTGCGTCCGCAAGAAGTTTGTATGCTGCCATATATTCTGAATTTTTGCGGGTAAAACCTTCCATTTCAATATAGTCAACAACATCTGTCAGAATTTTTTCGGCATTTTGATAATTTCCGCCCCGCATTGAACTCCGGCTTGCTGATAACAAGCTGTAAATTGCCTTGTTCAATACAATATTATCCTTGTAAAGCATTGTATCACGCAGGTCTCTGTTTTCAACATCACGCTTTATTGCACTGAATATTGCGAAATTACTTCCGCGCAAAGGCATAACACTCGGACGTCCGCTGTTTTCTGTATCGCCTATCGGATATATAATTTTATAATCCTGATTGCGTCTGAAGTAATTTTCTAATTTGTAATCCACAAAATCGCCTTTTTCATAGATTTTTTTATTTCTCAATTCATCAGGACTAAAAAGTTTCCATACAGGATAAAGTTTTTCCGCAAACTCATCAGTGACACGATTTTCATTCAACGCTTGTTTAAAGCGTGCTGTCATTTCATCATTTGCAACGGCTTCATCCGTGCTTAACCCGACAAATTTACTGATTTTGCTGAGTTTTTCGTTGAACGGAAATTCATTTACAGGATATTCGTTCGTCACTGAATCATTAAAACTGTATCCCACGATTTTTCCGTTTTCACGAATCGGTGTAAGATTATACACACCACGCGCACCGTCTTTCACAGTAGTATCGTATGCTGAAAACAGGTGATCCGTTCTTCCGTCAACCTTTTTTAAGTTTACAATATTTGCGTCGGACAAAGACAAAAGATTAAAATCATATTCTCCGCGTTCTTGAAGGAAATTTTTCATCTGCTGAACTTTGCCGTCTTTATCGTATCCGGTTGCAAGAAAGTTAGTAAGCTCCGGAGTGTTTCCCCAATCTTTTGCCGTACGCGCCATAGGTGCCGCAAGCGGTTCTGAGGCCGGAATATAAACCTTTTTACATTTTAATTTATTAATTTCCTGAATAATACCGTACGCAAATTCCAAGCCTTTATTTTCAGGATCCATTGCTCTTATATATTTGCGGTATTTATCAGGCTGCTCGTAAAGCAGTTTTAAAAATGTAAGCAATTTATCTTTACAGGTTTGTGTTGAATGCGGGCGGAGGTGAAGATAGTATCCCATTGCCTGCTTATATTGCTCTGCAAGGTTTTTAAGAGAAACGTTTATTGAAACAGGAAGTGCAACATATGAATCAGGTTCTGTAAGATCATGCCTGTTTGCGTACTGCAATCTGTCCAAAATATTAAGCATAGGTTTATTTCTGCGATATTCCGGAGCATTTATTGCATTAAACAGATTAACTTCATATTTTTTGCTGATTGCTTCCGAAAACTTTTTCATAAAGTCGGCATGCACACCATCGTCAATAATATAAACCTTATACCCCATAAACATTATAGGTTTTGGAAACTGTACTGACGGTTCTGATTTTACAAATATATCATTCTCTGAATTGCCTGTTACAGGATTGTGAATGTAATTTTTTTGATTTTGCGTATTGCTCTTACTTACTGACCATAGCGAAGAAATAGGACTTACTTTCATTGTATTTTACACCTTCTATTTCATTAATACCCACTTACTTAATTATACACATATACTTAACCCCCAAAATAAAATATTTGCTATCCGAATGGCTATTTTTTATAAAAAATTTACAAAACATAACAAAAGAATCAGCTCTTAATTTAGAACTGATTCTTTAAGCCCAGGCTATTTCGGTTCGTCTTATCGGAACCTCTATTTTTTCACCAAACTCATTAACCTTGGTCTGGGTTGTTTTTCCAATAAATCCAATGGCATCAGGATTTGGTGCAAACGGATTTGCCAGCCAGTTTTTGCCGACCAAATTGAAGCTGCTTTTTGTAATATTGCTTTTACTCCAGTAATCATTATTTGGGGTATATCTGCTCGTACTTTGAGACTGAACAATCTTTGATGTATCGTATGTGTTATTTAAACCCAACTGTGCATCATTCGGATCTAAATTAACTCTGTTAATTGGAGCAATACCGCCGTTGTTATAACCGCTTGCCATATCCTTTGTCCTATTTTTATACTCTTATATATATAAAGTATATACTTTTTAAATAATTGCCTTTTTGTGGGTTTTAGTTTTACAATTGTTTACAATTACCACATGCCCGTTTTTTAGGAAAAATAACACTTTATTAAGTTTTGTAAAGTGTAAATTCTACACTATATTTGCATTTTGGGATTTGTCGATAAATTCATAACATTATTCAGTTGACATTTAAAATCTTATATGCAATAATAAGGACATAAGATTTAAGTGTAGTCGAAACACTAAATATAAATAGATTCATTAACCCCAAAAACATATAAACTCCTAAATAATAAACACTAAAAGAGACCATTAGGATGCAGAAAACGACCCACTCAGTAATGAGTGGTTTTTTTTATGCTTTATATAGTGTAATCAAGACCGTGCTTTTTAAAAAGGCTATTATAAAAAGAAGCGTGCTTTTTGACATCGCTTTCTGTCAGTATCAAAGGAATCTGATTGTGAATAAGCGTATCTCTCCAACGCTGTGAATTTCCCTGTGCATATTGAAGAATAAAGGAATTTATCATTCCATAATAGCCCTGACTTCTATTGTTGAATCCGTTTTTATTAATATCATTAAGCAGTTTTTCGGCAGTTTCGGAAAAGGTCTTATCAGCACCGTTGTCTTTTGAAATATCTGTTAAAACATTTTTAATCAACTGGCTCTGATTGTTTAGCGAAGGTTTAAACTTGTATTTCAAGTGAAAAAGCAGTGCTTTCGGGATTGATTTAATTCTTATCTCTTTAATTCCGTTCTCTTTCATTTCAATAAGACTTGCAAGCCGCAGGATTTCACCTATACCCTGCTTTTGCTTTTTATTTACAACATCTATCGTGTAACCTTCCAGCGAATCTAAAGATTGAAACATATCGTATTCATGAACGCCCAAAATATTAAACCATCTGTTTGTTATTAAAGTTTGAGAATTTGAAAAGTCTTTATTTGGCAGGGATTCCAAATAAACCACTTTGTCATTATTTGTTTTTACCGGAACTCTTTTTATAAACTTAAGATTGTCATAAGTTGCAAATTCTAGTTTAGATGGAAACCTGTGCGGGGCAGACTTAAAAATATTGAAAATATTAAACATATAAGGATTAAAACAACTCCATCAAAATTATTGCTTTATTTTTTGTATAACTATAAGATTTCTTACATGATTTTCCTCTAAAGGAAGCTCATATTCTATTATATCCGAAACATGGAGTTTGAACTTTTTTAAAACATTTTCAGCCTCTGAAATTTCCTGCTCTGATTTGCGGGATTTGTATGCAACAAAAAATCCGTTATTTTCCAACAGCGGTGCGGCATATTCTGTAATAATTTTTAAAGGAGCAACCGCGCGGGAAGTTATTATATCAAACTTTTCTTTCAAATTTTCAGCCCGCATGCATACCGGATGGAGATTATTTATTCCGAGTTCCGATTTCAAATTTTCAATTGCGTTTATTTTTTTGCGGATACTGTCAAGCGCATAAACTTCGATTTCAGGATATGAAAGCGCAACCGGCACAGAGGGGAAACCGCCGCCTGTCCCGATGTCCAGAAGTTTTTTACCTTTTCCGTATTTTGCAAAAACCTTCTCAATGGAAAGGCTGTCATAAATATGTTTTTCCCATAAAAACTTCTCGTCGTTTTTGGAGATCAAATTGAGCATTGAATTTTGTCTTAAAAACGCATCAATATATTTAGCATAATCATTTTTATTTAATATCATCACTCATTCCGTTCTTAATCTGATTAAACTTTTCCTCTCCCAGCTGAGTCGACAGATCATTAATCCTTTTTTCTATCTTTTTAAGATTATTTTCACTTAAATTTCCGTCCGCAAGAGATTTTGCCCGAAAATACTTTTCAAGAGCCTTTTCAGGATTTTTAAGCATCAGGTAAAAATCACCCGCAGCAAGAGTTGAGGAAACTTTATAAAAGATTTCATTCAGTCTGCAAGCGGTATTATAAGCGTAATCATAATACTTCAAGGCCTTTTCAGGATTAATTTTTCTGTTCAAAGCCGCAAGTTTCATTGAAGAAAGATAAATTCCGTTAAAATTGTTATTTTCTTCATCTATCTGAAGACTCAATTCGTAGAATTTTACGGCAGACTCTTTTACGCCGCTCTCTTCATAAATTCCCGCAAGATTTGAGTAGGCAGCGGAAATATACTCATTACCTTTACGGTTTATTTCAACACAGCTTTTGTAAAACATTACAGCCTGTTTGGTTTCACCTATTTCATCACTTGCGGCGGCAAATTTATAATAAAGTTCTGCGAGAAGAATTTCATCTTCTGAATTTTCAGCATTTTCAAGGGCTTTTTTAAGACACGAATATGACAATTCAGGGTTGTCCTCCGTATAATCCGAAAGCATTATGTATGTTTTTATATAAATATCCGACGGAAGTTTTTCAGTTGTAAGAATCTCATTTAAGACCTCTTTCGCCTGCTCTTTTTTAAAAGTCAGATAATAAATATTTGCAATCGAGAGCTTAATATCTGCCGATTTTGCAAAATCGCCCGCAGCTTCATATAAATTCAGCGCTTCTTTATAATATTTCACCGCATTAAACCAGTCTGAAAGTTTTCCGTATGCATCAGCAAGTTTGGAAAATATTGTCGGAAGAAAGATTTGATAGTCGCTGTTATTTTTCATCATCAGCGCTCTTTGATAAATCATTACTACACGCTTAAAATTAAACTTGTTTTCCTCCTGCTTTGCAAGATTTATAAGCTCCACAAGCGTCATGTTATTTTCTTTTTCTATTTCTTTAAGCTGTTCGTCAGAAAAAGATATAAACTCATTTATCGAATCCGCAATTTTGTTCATTATATCATTTTCTTCTTCTTCGCTCTCAAAAATAAACCTGATACTTGTGATGTCTTTTGGAGCGGGCTGTTCTTCAACCGAAGGCACCTGAATTTCTTCTTTGTTTATTTCTGCGATTTCTTTTGGCTTAAGAACCGGCTTTTTAGGCAAAAACATGCTGTGATATTCGATTTCCGCTCTCATTGTTGCACGCGAAATTAACAAATCACGCTCCATAGGCTTCAGGGGAAGTTGTGTATTGTAAAGTTCAACACAACTTCTGTGAAGTTTTGCAGCAACATTTTGAGGAATAGAATTTTCCGCAATTGTTTTATAATAATCCTGCAGATAAATCATATTTCCGTCTTGAGCAAGAATTAAGGTATCAATAAAAACTTTAATTTTAAACTCATCATAAAGTCTGAATGCCCGCAAAAGATTGATGCTTACCGGATGCCTTATTATGGTAAGGAATCTGAAAAGATGCCCGCTTACAGGATCAATCAGCGCAAGAGCTTCGCGCAATATAAAATCGTTGTAGGACAGAAAACTTTTGCTGAATCCGTTTAAAAATTCATAAAGACTCAGCCCTCTTATCTGAATAATTTTTACGGAAAGCGCGGTGTACAAATAATAGCCCTTTGTATATTTATAAAGCTCATCCGACACCGGCCCGATAAGTTTTATATCAAAAGATTTCAAATATCTTTCAAACAGATGCTTTTCCAAAGCCCCGACAGTTAATTTGTCAAAATCAAACGCCTCAAAATCAGTTAAATCAAAATTTCTTCCGCAAATAACAACTTTTATTTTTCCGAACTGCGAAATTTGTTTCAAAAATTCAAGGATTTCGGATTTGTTTGCTTTTAAAATCATATCAAACGAATCAATAACAATTACAATCGGCAAAGTTATTGAAAGGAGATATGAGTTGATTTTTTGAATAAAGTTTTCGGAACGATTTTTGGGCGGCTGAATAATGTTTTCCGCAGTCAACTCTTTAAACACTTCAAAAAATGTTAAAAGCATATCATCAAGAATTGTCGTCTCAAAACAATTGTATTTTAAGACAACGGTTTCAGGAACCAGATAGTTTAAAAAATAATCCGTAACAACGGATTTTCCCGTTCCCATATGCCCGTCGACAAGAAGCAAAAATTTTTCTGATCTGAAAAAATCCTTCATTCCGATAAAATTGTCAAGATTATTTTCGGCAAGCAGAGGATTTATAAAATGATCGCCCGTATTTAAAAAAGTTCGTTTGTCCGTGATGTCTTCAATGAAAGTAAATTCCATATCTGTAATATTAAATGATAAAGGGATTTTTTGCAAATTAATTTTTACATAATTGCACAAAATATTTTTTATAGTACAATATATGTAGTAACTTAGGGGAAGAAGATGGAATTTTTCAGAAAACATCAGAAATTAATAATCGGCATTATAGCCGTAACTTTTATTGCTTGGACGGTCGGCCTTATGATGCTGCCTCTTTTATTCAAATAGGAAACTAAATGAATTTAAATAAAATTATAAAAAATACATTTATAACTACTCTGATGGTGTTAATCTGTGCGGTAACGGTAACACCTCAGACAGCTTATGCAACTTCTCTTGAACAGAAAAAACGCCAGACAAGAGAAAAAATTAAACGTATTCAGCTTCTGGAAGGACTTGAAAAAAACAAGCTGTACAAAAACCAGCAAAAACTGGAAAATACCCATTCGACACTGGAAAGCACAAAATCACAGTATTATGCAATACAGAACAGACTTAGCCGTATGGAAACCGAGCTTGCAAAAGCCCAGACAGATTTTAACAACTCTGATGCACAGTTGAAAAACCGCATCAGGCAGGTTTTCAAAAACCAGCGTCTCGGAATGTTTGAACTTATTCTGTCAGCCAAAGACTTAAATGCTCTTCTTGACGTTGTTTATTTTGAGAGAATCATAATTAAGCGAGACTATCAAAAAATGGTTGAGCTTAAAGATAAATCAATAAAACTTGCAAAAATGAAAAAAGATGTCGAAGCGCAAAAGCTGGCACTTGCTTCAACAATTGATGAAATGAATTCACAGCAAAAGTCCATAAAACAGGCTATTGCTCAAAATCAAAGCATGATAAACAAATTAAAAACTGACAAGGCTTATTATCAAAAAGCGGAACGAGAACTTGAAAGACAGTCAGAAAGCCTTCAAAAGATGATAAGCAAAGGTTATCAAAATTCTACGGTAAAAGTTTCATCTACCGGCTTCATAAAACCGATTGCGGGCAGAATAACATCACCGTTCGGCTGGAGAACACACCCGATATTCAACAGCCGTACATTCCACTCAGGAGTTGATATCGGCGGACCGAATTACGGAAGCATCAGAGCTTCCAACGGCGGAAAAGTTATTTATTCCGGCTGGTACGGCGGTTACGGCAAAGTCGTAATTATAGACCACGGAATTGTCGGCGGTCATCCGATGACGACATTGTATGCTCATATGTCAACAATAAAAGTTAATAACGGACAAACAGTGACAAAAGGTCAGGTTATAGGGCTTGAAGGTACAACCGGATATTCTACCGGCCCGCACTGCCACTTTGAAGTAAGAATCAACGGAAAACCGAACAATCCGCTTAATTATATTTAAGATAAGGGAAATTTTCTTGAAAAAATTAGTCATCATAGCTTTAATATCCTTAATGTTTCCGAATGCAGCGCATGCATTCATGGATATGTATGAAAGTCCTGAGGTCGAACAAACTAAAGAACAAAGGGAGCTTGAAAACATACAGCAGTTTTTTTACGAAAGCCCTATAAGCAAGTTTGAAGTAAAATCTCAGGAGGACAAGTTTGACACAGGCGTAACAGAATTGAACGGTCCTATGATGAAGGATCTTAGAGGAATGCCGCTGTTCAAACAGCTCCGTATAAAAATTTCCAACCACTACAAAATAAAAGCGCATGAAGAAATGCTTCAGGAACAAAAGCTGCAGGAAGAATTTTTTAAACAGCTTGAAGAAAAATACGAAGATGATGACGCGGATATAGAAGACCTTATGGAAGAGAATCTTCAAAACTTCATTGAAACCGCGAAAAAAAACAATAAAGCTGAGCAAAATAAAAATAAAAATAAAAAATTTAATTTCTTTAAAAAAGATAAAAATAATGACTCTTCTGAAGTTGAGTTGACGGAACAAAAAGATACGCAAGCTCCCGAAAATATGGAGGAATCCTCTTCTGAAGATGGTGATATCACTAAAATTGAGGGCGGCGTAAAACAAATTGAAGCGCAAAAAGAAGCCGTACTTGACTGTGATATCGTTAATTATCTTGAAGAAACCGGTGAAGTTGAAGCTCTCGGACGCCCAAAAATTACATTTCCGACTCAGGGAGTATCCATCACAGCCGACAGAATAACGTACAACACGGAAACCAATGTATTGAAAGCCTTTGACAATGTTGAAGTTGACAAAGACGGCAAAACAATGTACGGCGATTTTCTGCAAATCAACATGAATGAAGAAAATGCTCTGGTCACTAATCTGAAATCAGAACAGATGAATATGACCGTTTATGCAGATACGGCAAACGCCTCTGATGATCTGGTTGTTCTGGAAAAAGGGTCTATAAAATCCGAACATCCTTATGTTTTACGGCTTCAAACCAGTTTTATGAGAGTCAGAATTGATAAAATGGTCATTCCTGATGCGGCGCAATCACACTTTGATGACATGGTCGGACATACCAAAGTAAAAGTTGTTGCAAAAAATATTAAAGTAGATGCAAAAGAAGAACATGATGTTATAACCGTAAAAGACGGAACTGTCCAATTCGGAGATTCAAAGCTGTTTAACTTTAGAAGTTTTACGGCACACACAAACAAAAATCACGGTTATGTAGAAACAAATATTCCTGAATTCGGCTCCCGTTCTCAAATAGGTATGTTTGCAGGCCCCGGCTTTGCTTTTGATACCCCGTTTGCCTCAACTGTAAAACTTATTCCGTTCTTAAATTACAAAAATGACTTTGGTATAGGCGGCGCAATAAGATATACGAGTTCAACAAACAGAACAGATATGATGTACGGAAGCGCAAATGATATTTTTGTATTACGCGGCCGTCAATATTTGGATGACAGACTTCATTTGCAATACGGTATAAATTCATATATGAACGATTGGTGGATGGGTCAGCGTATGGCAAAATATATGGCAGAATTAGTTTATGCTGACAGAACTACCTTTAATAGCTTTATGGGAGAAGGAAAACCACTTAATTTTACACAACGTATAACAGCAGGTTATATGCAGGCCGGAAATATTAACAAATTTGATTCAGCAATCCGCTCATCAGATATCGGCACAATGCGTTTCAAATATATGGCGCAAATTATGCAGTCACTATACTCATTCCATAATAAAGATAAAAGACTTCATCTGGACGCAGGTATTGCAATGCAGGGAAGCGCCGCTTTATACGGAACAGGCGATACGCAGTTTGTCGGAAGAATCGGACCTTATTTCCATACGCAATACAAATACTGGATGCAAGATATAAGTTATTTTCAGGCGGCATACTCCGATGAAACTCCGATGCCTAGATTTGACGCATACCGCTACGGCAAATCCAACGTAACAATCAGAGAAGCTCTTCGGGTAAACAAATATCTTACGCTTGCTTACGCAACCTCAATAAATCTATCCGGAGATTCACCAAACAACAAAGATATTCAAGAGAGTGCCTTTATTATTGCACTGGGGCCTGATGATTTTAAAGTAAGTTTAGGATATGACTTTATGAGAGAACAAACTTATTTTACAATTGCAATGGCACTTGATACAAAAGGTTCATCTGTCGAATACGACAGAATGGAAATCAGACATCCCGATAAACTTGGTAAAGAAAAGAAAAAATATGTAGAACCGGTTGTATTTCCGGAAGATCAGCCGCAGAAACCGGCAAAACGCACTTATGCAGAAGTTATTAATATAGAAGATCCGAACAAAGAGCAGATTTAATATGGAATTAAAAAGATTAAAAGACGAACTGATACAATATGGAAAACTTGCAGGACAAAAGAATTTTACACCGGGAATTTCTGGTAATATGTCTGCAAGATACGGCGAAGACAAAATATTAATCACATCATCCGGCTCTGCAAACGAATATCTTGAAGATGATGAACTTGTTGTAATTGATTTTGCAGGGAATCTTATTGAAGGCAGCAAAAAACCGTCAAGCGAAAAAATGCTTCATGTTGAATATTACAAACAACGACCTGATATCAATTACATTCTTCATATGCACTCGCCATATCTGAGCACTTTTGCAGCTTGCAAGACAGCACTGGACGAGCCTATAATGCCTGAGAATATTTTTTATTTCGGAAAAATTCCGCTTGCCGAATACGGACTTCCGTCATCAGAAGATCTGGTTTTAAAAACTGCAAAATATTTTAAAGATTACAATGTAATTCTTATGGCAAATCACGGAATGATATCCGCAGGCAAAACAATAAAAGAAGCATACCTGAATCTGGAACTGGCAGAAAGTTATGCACAGGTTGTTCTCCAGACAAAACTTCTTGGCGGCGCATCTTTATTAACCGAAAAAGAAATTGAAGAAATTAATTCACTAAAAAAATAATTGTGATAAAATAGCATGTAAAAAGAGGAAACATCAAAGTGTCATTAATGTTAGAAAACAAACAGGGATTAATCGCAGGCGACGGAATACTTCCGGTAAAAATGGCTCAATATGCAAAAGAAAACGGATTTGATGTCGTTTGTATTTCTCTTGCGAAAGATAACCGTTCAAAATTAAAAAAATATTGTTCAAAAGTTTACGACTGCCACCCGGGCGAAATAAATAAAATTGAAAATATTCTTAAAACAGAAGAAATTAAACAGGCAACTTTTTTGGGAAAAGTTCACAAAAGGGTTTTGCTTCAGCTTCACAAGTTTGACTCCCGCGCAATTGAACTTTTGAAAACAATCAAAAGACTAAACGATGATGAAGTTATGCTTTTGATTGTGAAAGAATTTGAAAAAGCAGGAATAACGGTACTTGACCAGACAATTTTCATCAAAAATCTTATGATTCCGGCCGGTGTTCTCGGTAAAAATAAGCCGACGGAAGCACAGCTTCAGGATGTAAATTACGGATTCTGGCTGGCAAAAGAAATGGGAAAAATTGATGTCGGACAGTCCGTCATAATAAAAGACAAAATGGCAATGGCAGTAGAAGCTATTGAAGGAACCGATATGTGCATCAAACGCGGAGCCAAACTTGCAAAACAAGGCGCCGTTGTGGTTAAAGTAGCAAAACCCGCGCAGGACAAACGTTTTGATATTCCGGCGGTCGGCTTAAGAACTTTAAAAACAATGAAACGCTACAAAGCGGCTCTTCTTGCGGTTGAGGCAAACGAAACCATTATTGTTAATCAGGAAGAAGTAATTAAATTTGCAGACGAAAACAATATCGTATTGATGGCAGTAAATTCATGAGTATGAAAAAAGTTTTTATAATTACCGGCGAATATTCAGGCGATATACATGCCTCACAGGTTGCCAGAAGGCTTTATGAAATAAATCCGGATATAACAATTGAAGGCGTAGGCGGAGAGAATTTGAAATCGGCAGGGGTAAAACTGTTTTCCGATCACAAAAAAATGGGAGCAGTCGGGATTTCGCCCGCGATAATTTTCAGCCATTATATTCTCGGCAAAAATATTCTCAAATATTTGACTGAAGAATATAAGCCGGATGTTGTAATTTTAACTGATTACGGCGCATTCAACCTTTCTATTTCCAAGTTTTTAAAGAAAGCGGGAATAAAAATTTTTTATTACATTCCGCCGCAGGTGTGGGCAAGCCGCAAATGGCGAATCAATACAATCAAAAAGAATATTGACGAGGTTTTGTGTATTTTTCCGTTTGAAAAAGAGATGTATGAAAGTTACGGAATAAAAACACACTATTGCGGGCATCCGCTTGTTTCACAGCTTCCGCCAAAAGCTGACAGAGATGCTTTCTTTGAAAAATACGGGCTTGATAAAAATAAAAAACTTGTTGCAATATTTCCAGGCTCAAGAAAGTTTGAACTTAAACAATTGATGAATGTTTTTGTCAAAACGGCTAAAAACCTTGAAAACCTTCATCCTGACATACAGTTTGTAATTTCGCATGCACCGAACCTGCCGGACAATGTTTTTGAAAAATATTTGACAAAAACCGATTATAAAATTATTAAAGGTGACAATCAGGCGCTTCTTAGTGTTTCCGATGCCCTAATCCTTGCCTCCGGCACAGTTGCTCTGGAAGCTGCGATTTATAAAACGCCTATGATTATAGCATACCGCGGGCCATGGCTTTTTTATATGATTTATCTGGCTGTAAGATGTATAAAAATGGTTTCTCTGCCAAACATAATCGCAGGCAAAATTATAGTTCCCGAAATTATACAGGCGGACGTAAACGTAAACAAAATTACGTATGAAATCGAAAAAATACTTTATGATAATGAATACAGAAAAAATTATATCGAACAACTTTCCGATATTAAAAATCTGTTGTCAGACAAAATTTCTTCATCCGAAGCCGCAAAAGAAATTAATAACGAACTTGTTAACATAAGTTAAGTTATTTTGGTACCAAAACGCAAAAAAATCAGCTTTATAACGTTTATTAAAACAGGCAGTGTTTTAATATGGCAGAAACGGTTAGTCTACAAAATAATATTACAAACAACCCGTTTGCGGAATTTAAATCAAAGCAGACGAACTATTATTTTGCTACGCAAAAACTGCCTCAATCAAGCGACAGCTTTTTAACAGAAAAAGCAAAAGAGGAAAAAGAGACGAGCAAACTCGGAAAAACAATAGCACTGTCAGCCGTGGGAATTGGTGCCGGAATTTTGTTTTTAATGAGAGGACTGCCTAAAAACGCCTACAAAACGATTGAAAAATGGAGTACAAAACTTGAGGCAAAGCTGAACACTTCCAGAGAAAACGGAAATGTCGGCAAATTCGAAGAATTTTACACATTTACACTCAACAAACTCGGCACTTTTTTGGACAAAGCCAAAAGTATCAACAATTTTGTCTGTGTAAAAGATATTTCGTTTAAAAAACTCATGTTCAAAAACCAATTTACCCGTAAAATTCATGAAAAAATTACTGATGTTTACGAAGCCATAGGAAAAAGAACTGTCAACAAATCGTATGACAAAGCAAAATCCAAAATTTATAAAATGTTTCAAACCTTTGAAGATTATGATGACCAAATACTCTTAAATACAAGAAACGGTGAAGAAACAATCGATGGCAGAAAAGTAAAAGAATGGCTTGATGACATTGAAAATTTAAAGACTAAAATCCGGCGTACCTGGAACACGGATTTTGGCAAAAGAGCACGCGAAGAACGCTATAAAAACATTCAGACCGCAGTAAAAACGCTTCCTGATGATGTTTGGGAAGCAACTGTCGGAAAATTCGATAATTTTACGAAAAAAGATGTCTATGAAACTTTTATTGCGGAAGAACAACTTGCCGGTAAAAAACTTAAAATCATAAATGACGCTAAACACTCAAGATATAAAATCACCCGCGATATTGATGATATTTATAACAGCACGATTGATGTTGTCGGAAATATCACATCATTTGTCAATCCGAAAGATAAAACAGCTCGTGAATTGATTAAATCTTTACGGCTGAATCTTGAAAAATACAAAAAACTTTCAGGCCTCGGAGAAGCTAAAAAACGTACTGAAATAGATTCAGAGATTCATTCTCTTCTTCAAAATCTTTCTAACACAATAAGAGAAAATCAAAGTATTTACAAATACGACACAGAAACCGTTAATCAATTTGTCAAAAATATTGCCGGCATCAACCAAATTCTGGGCGAAAGCGGAAAAGGCGCACTTCAGGAAATCTTAACCATATACAAAAAACTGATGCCAAGAGAAGACTATTTGAATCTCAAAGAAAGCTCTGCAAAAACAGTAAAATATATTGATGATGCAATAACAAAAGAAACAGACAGCTTTTTTGACATGATGCGGGATTTGAAAATGGGTTCGGCGCCAACAGATATATTATCAATTCTTGCAGCCATCGGCGCAATCGGCATCGGACTTTCTAAAGCCGAAAATAAAGACCAGCAAAATACAGTTCTCTTAAAAGCCGGAATTCCTGCAGTCGGTGCAATTGCAACATCCCTATACTTTTCGGCAAGCCTTGTTTCCGGCGGCCGCGCAATGCTTTACGGTGCAATTTCAGGTATGCTGATAAGTAAAGCCGGCTCAATGCTCGACAATTACCGGAAAAAATATTTTCCTGTAAATGAAAATGCTAAAAATAATTCCGTTAATTAATACGGATGATGTAACATAAAATTTTATGTTTTTGCTATAATTCATCTGCAACGTAAAATTTTTTTGAGAAGATTTATGACTACAACCGAAAATAACACAATACGCGAAAATTTAGAACAAAGAGAAATTGATTTTTTAAGTGAATATGCAACCAAAAGCAGATTTTCAAAAGGGCGGAAAATTCAGGAAGAAGAATGCGTGTTAAGAACATGTTTTCAGCGTGACCGCGACAGAATTTTGCATTCAAAAGCATTTCGCCGTCTGAAACATAAAACACAGGTGTTTTTGTCGCCTTTTGATGATCACTTTAGAACACGTCTTACTCACACGCTTGAGGTTTCTCAAATCGCGAGAACAATTGCAAGAGCGCTGAATTTCAATGAAGATTTGACAGAAGCCATTGCACTCGGACACGATTTGGGTCATACACCTTTCGGACACTGCGGAGAAGGTGTTTTGAACGAACTTGTACAAGGCGGATTTCACCATAATATTCAAAGTGTCAGAGTAGTTGAAATTCTGGAAAAGTTAAATCTTTGCGAAGAGACTATTGACGGCATTTTAACTCATACCTGGGGCTATAAACCAAACACACCGGAGGCTCAGATTGTCCAGCTTGCGGACAAAATCGCCTATATAAACCACGACATTGAAGATTCCATACGCGCCGGAATAATCTCTGAAAGCGATCTGCCAAAAGACTGTATAAATTATTTTTCCTCAGTTCAAAGCAAACGTCTGAACAAAATGATAACTGAAATTATTCACAATTCTCTCGGCAAACCGGCAGTTTCAATGAGCGAGGAAGCCTGGGGTTATACAACAGAACTCAGAAAATGGATGTTTGAAAATGTTTATATGGATTCACCCGCAAAATTAGAGGAAAATAAAGCGCGCAATGTGATAAAAGAATTATTTTACCTTTATTCGGACAAACTGAAAAATATCTGCGACGAATCCAGAATTGAACGGATTGTAACAGATTACATTTCCGGAATGACTGATCGCTACGCGATTGAAAAATATAAAGAACATTTTATTCCGACGGGATTTCACACAAGCGCAAAAGACGATTATTTGTATAAACTTGCCAATATGATTGAGTAAATTTATCCTCATGTATAGACGCTGCGGCAATTTATAAAAACGTTTAAAATTATAATATTATCGGTATGAAAGAATTTTTAACTTCACCGATAACGAAAACCACATCGAGAATCGCGCTTGTGATTTTTATAATTTTAAGCGTAATTATGTGCGTTTACAGATTTAAGACATATACATATCTTACAGTAGTGTTTAATGAAGCGCGGCCTGTCAGAAACAAAATTCCGGTTTATTACAAGGGTTACCGAATAGGAAAAGTCGAAAAAATTAAACCCAGTTCCGACTTCAAAACAACAATGGTCACGATTGTACTTTATCCGAAGCATTTAAAACTTCCGATAAATACAACAGCGCTTTTGACACGTGAAAAAAGAGAAAGACGCGAAATTGATTTTATCAATCTGATTTATCCTGATGAACCTTCTGATATTTCGCTTGTGAGCGGGGATAGAATTAACGGTTTTACGACAGTTGATATTGAAAGCTATTTTTCAAGCAAAGCACTATCAGGTGATCTTGACAAAATTTCAAATAACATAAATGAACTATTAGAAAATCTTAAAGATACAAGTGAGGCGCTTACGCAATTGATGAATGTTTTGACTGAGACAGTGGACGAAAACCGTCCGTCTATAAAGATTATGACAGGAAATCTTGCCAGAATGTCTGACAGCCTGCGTGTTTTTGCATTCAAACTTAACAGTGCAATAAACCAGCAGCAGCTTCAAAATACTTTCACCAATTTTGACAAAACCTCATCCAATGCAGTCATCACAACCGACAATCTTGACGGAATAACTAAAAACATCAATATTTTTACAAATGATCTCAATAAAAATTCGCCGGACATAGCAAAGACCATTTCTAATGCACAGGTCATCACCTGCAACATTGCAGAAATTACTTCAGGCTTACGAACAACGTTATCTCAGAATTTCGGCGGATTAAGACTGATTTTCGGTAAACCTGTCAAAAACAATTGTTATAAAAACTGCAGCCCTAAGGTTCCGAATCGGTAATTATTCCAGCCCTTCGGCCTTCTTATAGCATGCACGGGCCTCTTTAATACGCTTAAGAGAAGTCAGAATATCGCCTTTAAGATTGTAATTGTAAGAATCTTTGCACAGCATAAGGCTTCTGTTTATGTTCTCAAGAGCTTCTTCGTAATCATTCATCCTGTAATAAAGGTTTGCTATTCGATAATACCAGCGGTCATCCTGTTTATACTCAAGACTCCGCTGATAGGCTTTTATAGCTTCTTCGTAGCAGTCTGTTTCCTCCAGACATATCCCTTTATAGCCTAAGGCTTCCGGATCCTGATTTGACATTATCCGTTTGTTAAAATACTTAAGCGCATTATCATAATCCTTCATTCTATAATACACAACTCCAATATTAAAATCACCCCATAAGCTGTAATTAATTTTATAGTTTTCTTTTACCGTTTTCATAAGCTCAATAGCTTTATCATATTCTTCAAGCTCCACATAAGACCTTATTTTATATATGAAAGCTCCTTCAAATTTTTCTTTTATCAGAATTTTGTTTGCGATATCAATACATTTTTTGTATTCTTTGCGGTCAAAATAGAAATTCAGCAGGTAGTAGTAACCATTTTCTATATGTTTTTTATTTTTACCTTTTGATGCTGCGTCAAAAATCATATCAACAGCCTCTTTTTCCCTGTCTGAATTCAGCAGCATTGTTGCTCTTGCAACAATAAAATTTTCACGAAAGCACAACTCTAATGCCCCGCTCCAAAGGATTGCAAACAGCAGACACCCCATCGACGAAATCGGAATGTATAGTCTTTCATTTATTATTTTTTTAAACAGCAGCGGCAAATCTTTAACTGCGGCACCAATATCAAGAAAAGCAACATTTAATAATGCCCGCCAGTAAACATAACCCGCATCGTCACTCTGACATTCAAAAAATCTTTTATAATAAACAACTGATTCTTTATAATTATCTCTTTCGTACACTGCAAGATACGCCAGAGCCTGATAATCATAGCGGCTGCCTATTTTAAGTGCCTTTAAAAAGTATTTTTTGCCTGCCTCAAAATCTTTTAAATTCCCTAATGTGATATATGCAAGAGCATTATTTTTGTTCATTCGTAAAGCTTTTAGTACATATTTACGGGCTTTTTTGTAAAATCCGTACCATTGACAAATTTCCGCAAGATTATTATATGTCATAGAGGTCGCCTTGCCTGATTTAATAACACGCTGCAGCTTAAACCACATCCATATTCCGTTTAAAGGAGAGATATAATAATCTATTTCCTGATTTTCAACAATAAAATTCTCTGTCATTCTAACCTTCCTATTCCCGTTTACGGATTAGGAATGATAAAACTTTAAGATTTTTTACATTTATTAATAAACATTATTCTGAATTTTACCTTCCGCAAAAGCTAAAATATTTTCAATTGCCGTATTCAAAATTCTGTTGATTGCCTCGTGTGTATCGTAAGCAATATGAGGGGTTATTATTACATTATCCAGTTTTAAAAGACTGTTGTTTAAAACTGTTTTCTGCAACGACTGAGTTGTCATTCTGCCGATATCAACCAGATAATCAGGATCCGTAAGCGTTTCTTCGCTCTCCAGAACATCAAGTCCGGCTCCCGCAATTTTTTTATCGGTCAATGCATTGTAAAGAGCCTGTGTATCAATCAATTCTCCACGGGCTGTATTTACTATAAATGCAGACGGCTTCATCATTTCAAAAACTTCTTTATTAAACAAATGATAGTTGTCTTTTGTAAGCGGAGAATGAAGCGAAATGAAATCGGAATTTTTTACTAACGTTTCAAAATCTGTATATTGTACATTATACTTTTCTTTCAATTCTTCTCTTTCTTTTATATCAAACCCCAGAATCTTCATCCCGACACCGTGAGAAATTCTTGCCATCTCCGCACCTATTGCGCCGAGTCCGACAATTCCCGTTGTTTTTCCGAAAAGTTCCACACCGATTGTATTATGCGGATTTACAACCGCTTTCTTTAAGTCATTGTATGAATATGTTACTTTGCGTGTAACATCCAGCAACAGCGCAAATGCAAATTCCGCAACTGTCATGTTTCCATAGTTCGGCGTGTTTTCAACATAAATTCCCTTTTCTTTACAGAAGTCAATATCAATATGATTAAATCCGACAGATCTCAATGCTATAAGTTTCAGATTTTCAAACTTTTCTAAGACCTCTTTTGTTACCCGCGAAGTTGTAAAACAGGAAATTATTTCCACCTGTTTTTGAATATCCGACAAATTATACAAATCATTAATCGGCTCTCTGATTATTTCAAACTCAAATCGACCATGACAGGCCGAGGTTAAATATTCAATCTCGTAATCCTGAACATCAAAAAAGATAATTTTTTTCATAAAAAATCCCCATCATTATTTCACAATATGATAATAAACAACGGGAATTTTTTATACATCCGCCTTTTTATCAAGCCTGATTATTAGTGTAAAAATCTCAGCCAGATATAAACAGTACTCAATGCTAATGATGTAATCATTACAACAACACCGTATTTCAGGAATTGCATAAAGGTTATTTTATGTCCGTGGTGTGCAGAAGTTTCAGATACAATAACGTTTGCAGCAGCACCGATGATTGTCAGGTTTCCGCCGAGACATGCACCCAAAGACAAGCACCACCACAAAGGCAATGTGTATTCAGCACCCATAACGTTTCTGATTTCCAGAAGCATCGGAGTCATTGTTGCTGTGTACGGAATATTATCAATAACACCGCTTATAAAGCCTGAAGCCCAAAGGATAATCATAGCTGTTGCGGATTGAGAACCTTCCGTAACATTCAGAATCCATTTTGCCATCAAAGCAATTCCGCCTGACGCTTCCAAACCGCCGATTATGATAAATAATCCTATGAAGAAGAAAATCGTATTCCATTCAACATCGCAAAGAATATCTTTCGGTTTTTCAAACAGCAACAAAAAGCTGGCGCCGAGCATTGCAGTAACACAGGTTTCAATATGAGTAACATCATGGAGCACAAATCCAAGTATTACAAGTACAAGAACAATTCCGCTTCTAATCATCAGCGGGAAGTCAGTAATTGTTTTTGAATTGTCGAGATTTGCGACTTCTGCCATTCTTTCGGGAGTTGTATGAAGCTCTTTTCTGAAGAACAACCACAAAATAGCAAGAACAACAATCATTATCACAACAATTATCGGAGTTAACTCATTTACAAAATCCATAAATGAAAGTCCTGCGGCGCTTCCGATAATAATATTCGGAGGATCACCGATTAAAGTAGCAGTTCCGCCGATATTTGATGCAAAAACTTCCGTCAAAAGATACGGAACAGGATTTATGTCCAGTTTGCTTGCAATAAAGAACGTAACCGGCATAATCAAAATAACTGTCGTAACATTATCAAGAAATGCTGATGCAAATGCTGTAAATGCACCTAAAACAAGTAAAACCCCGACAGGATGACCTTTGGTAAGTTTTAGAAACTGGTTTGCAATCCAGTTGAACATACCGCTTCTTGTTGCAATGCTTACGATAATCATCATTGAAACAAGAAGGAAAATTACGTTGAAATCAACGAAATTGATAAAATAATGGGGATCTAAGCCTCCATCTAAAGTTTTTGACTGACTCACAAGTCCCAGAATAATCGTAATTGCGCCGCCCAAAAGTGCAATTGTAACTTTCGGGATTTTTTCAAGCGCAATAAAAATGTAAGCAATAATCAAAATGCTTGCAGAGATTGCAACACTGTGCGCCTGCACAATATTGTGTAAAAATTCCATTTATACCTCCCTCTTAATTTGTAACCATACACATTCAATCTTATAATAAAAAGAATTAAATGCAAATTAGAGATTTTAAGATAAGAGAAATTATATGGTCGATTTTACCAATTGTAATCGTCTGAAATTTTCCAACCGTCAACCATAATCAAAGCAGTGCAATAAGCTCCGGCAGCAAGTGAATGACCTTCATAACCTTCCGGCGGTTCTGCATCTTGACTTGTATTACAGCCGCGCCAAATATAATTTTTTAATGTTTCACGATCAATTCCGTACCCGTCAGGATAAAGCCCTGCCCGCGGAATATTTAGAGCAAGATTTCCCTTGCCGCCGTTATAAAATCTTGATTTTGCAGGAAAAATATAATATATAAACTTATCCCGACCTAACTGATTTGGCTTTGTCTCGCCGTTTATATCCACATAAAATGAGTAAAATGTTGTGATGTCATGGTTTTCAGGTCTTGGATTTTTATACATCCAGCCGTAAAATGTAGTTCCGTCAGTGAGCGCATAAATTTTTGAATACCTGTCGGTATCATCATATTCAGTAACGGATGCGATATTTTGCAAATACGGTTCAATATATTGTTCCATAAATTTCTGAGATGAAAGTTCGAAATCCCAGTATTGAATATCTTCGTTATCTTTTATCGCAAAGTTTATTGCCTGAGACAATACGGAATAAACTTTTTGAAGACGGGTTACGGTTACATGTTTTTGATATTTGCCGATTAGCACCGGCATAGTCATTGCCGCTACAATGCCGATTATCCCGAGGGTTATCAAAACCTCCGCCATGGTAAATGCTTTAACTTTCATTCTGCCCTCTTTTATACCTAATATATTAGACAATATGTCATTATTTAGGGCAAAAGAAAAGAATGTTAACTTTTGACGGTTGAGAGAGCTGTTCTTACTTGCCCCCCCCCCCCTGAAATTCAATCATAGTCTGTTTTTTCACCATTTAAGCTCCTTTATATTTTTACTTCTTTGCTATTTTAACACTGTTTTTAAATTTATACAACTTTAAACCATTTCCATATTTTTTAAGGAAAATGAAGATAAAAGACTTTTTATATCTGCGGATACAAAACGAAATTTTAATTTTTCCTCCGGCAGATTTTTATAAAGATATGAAGATGTCAAAACAAGAACTTTTACTGCGTCAAGAACATTCATTGCTGACAAATCCAGTTCCAAATCCTGAATTTCCGCCTTTTTAAGAATCTTTTTTATTTCATTTGCAGCCTTCTCTGGATTTGATGATTGCGGATATATTAAATTTATACATTTCATTCCGTTCATAACTTCCGAAACGGCAAAAAATAAATAAATTTTAATATTTCACCTGTTTTTAATACATTTATATGATTTTATTATATACTTGAATTTGAAAAAAGATTAGGAAGGTATGATATGGGTATCGTAATGGCAGCAAAAAATATTAACGAACTTGCAAAAGAAGTTTTGACAATTGAAGCTAATTCTATTCTGAGACTGAAAAATAATATCGGTGAGGAATTTGATAAAGCTATTGAAATTTTATACAACTGTAAAGGCCGTGTAATCGTTACGGGAATGGGAAAATCCGGACTTATCGGCCGAAAAATAGCAGCAACATTATCATCAACCGGAACACCTTCATATTTTCTTCATCCTGCAGAAAGCACTCACGGAGACTCCGGAATCATAACAAGAAATGATGTGATTATTGCGATTTCAAACAGCGGCGAAACGCAGGAACTCTTAAACCTTCTTCCGCTGATTAAACGTTTCGGCGTCACAATGATAGGCATGACCGGAAACTTAAATTCAACGCTTTCTCATGCCAGCGACGTAACTCTTGACATTTCGGTCGAGCGCGAAGCATGCCCGCTTAATAAAGCACCGACAGCCAGCACAACAGCAACCCTTGCTATGGGTGATGCTCTTGCGGTTTGCTTACTGGAAAAAAGAGGCTTTTCAGAAGAAGATTTTCTTATTTTCCACCCGTCAGGCGCTCTTGGAAAAGGATTCCTCTACAAAGTCGGAGATCTTATGCTTGCCGATAAAGCAAAACTGCCTGTTGCACATGAAAATGACAAGTTTACGGATGTAATCGAAATCATTACTCAATTCAAACTCGGCATGGCAATGATTCTGGATAACAACGGAGTTTTAACCGGAGTTTTAACAGACGGAGACATCAGAAGAACTTTATTAAAATATAACAACACCTCCAATCTGCTGATTAAAGAAGTTATGACAAAAAATCCGAAAACAATTTCAGCAGACTCATACGGCGCAAGTGCATTAAACATTATGGAAAAATATTCAATCACTGCTCTTGCTGTTGTAGACGCAAATAACAAACCAATCGGAGTTATTCATATCCATGACTTATTAAAGGCAGGAGTTGCTTAAAATATGAATGATTTGGAATTGAGAGCATCAAAAATTAAACTTGCAGCCTTTGATGTTGACGGCGTTATGACTGACGGAAGCATAACGTATGATGAAAACGGTGTTGAATATAAAACGTTTAACGCAAAAGACGGCCAGGGTATCACAATGCTTAACAATGCAGGGATTATAACCGCAATAATTACGGCACGCTGCAACGGTACAGTTCAGCACCGCGCAGAAAACCTTAAATTCAAAGAAATTCATCAGGGTTCCAAAAATAAAATCGAAACTTTACAAGAAATTCTAAAAAAATACAATCTGACGCTTGAAAATACCGCATACATGGGTGATGATATTCCGGACTTGTGCATTTTGGAAAAAGCAGGTCTTGCAGGCTGTCCTAATGATGCGGTTGATGCAGTAAAACAATCCGCGCATTTTATTTCGTCAAAAAACGGAGGGCGGGGTGCAGTCAGAGAGTTTTGCGAACTCATTCTTAAAAACAGATAACAATTTAAGCCGCAAAACGGCAGAAGGATATTAAATATGTACGAAATTAAAACACAGGCATTTTTTTCAGCCGCACATCACTTACTTAATTATGACGGCGAATGCGAAAACCAGCATGGACACAACTGGATGGTAGAAGCATACGTTAAAGGTGAAACCCTTGATAAAAGTAATATTTTGATTGACTATAAGGTTTTAAAGCGGGAACTTAATGCGGTTCTTGATCTTCTTGACCACAAAGACATTAATGAAATTCCGGAATTTCATAACGAAAGTCCGTCGTCAGAAATGATTGCAGCTTTTATTTATTCAAAATTAAAAGAAAAAATCGTTCAATTAAGCAAGATTTCCGTTTGGGAAACACAGACATCATGCGCCAGCTATTATGAAGAGGAGCAATAATCAATGAATTTTATACAGGCAATATTAATGGGAATTGTACAGGGATTGAGTGAATTTTTACCGATTTCAAGCTCTGCACACCTTGTTTTTACTTCTAATTTCTACAAAGTTTTTAAGGGAATAGAAATTGTTCAGCAGTCAAACGAAGAAGTATTTTTTGATATTATGCTGCACTTCGGAACGTTAATTGCTGTTTTAATATTTTTCCGCAAAGAAATCTGGTCGATTTTGAAAGCATTAATACATGCCGTAAAAACAAAAGATTATTCAAATCAGGAAGCTAAAATCGGACTGTATATAATTCTCGGTACAATTATAACTGTTGCACTGGCGCTTCCGCTCCATGATTTTGCGGAAATGCTTGTCTTTTCACCTGCAATTGTCGGCGGCCTTCTTGTAATTACCGGAATCGCACTTTTTGTAAGCGAATATATCTCCAAAAACGTTGTTGCAAGAAAAGAAAATGTTGATTTGAAAAGTTCAATTCTGATTGCACTTGCACAGGGGCTTGCCGTTCTTCCGGGACTTTCACGCTCAGGCTGGACAATCGCGACAGGACTATTTACGGGGTTAGACAGAATTACTGCGGCAAAATATTCCTTTCTTTTAAGTATCCCTATTATTCTAGGGGCATCCATGGTGTATCCGTTCATTAAAATTGACCTTCATGAAGCAGTCACCTACAACTGGTTATCCATAATCTGCGGAACTATAGTTTCTGGACTTGTCGGATATGCATGTATAAAATATTTTCTTAAATTTGTTTCCAAATTTTCACTTGCAATATTTGGCTGGTACTGTATCTTGGCAGGTATTGGAACTTTAATATTTTTCAGCATTTACGCGTAAAATATTTTGTAAAAAAATGTAAATTATAAACACCTAACTGACAAAATATTTCTTTTACGGATATTAATATATTGCATAAATTTGTGTGGAGTAATAATGATTTTACCAGTTAGCAGCAACTTAAACCAAAAAACGGATTTTTCTGCGGAAAAGTCCGATGAAAAAAAACAAAAATATAATCACGATACATTATTACAAAATAATTTTTCTACCCGTTTTCGCATCGGTATGGATAAATTTACCAATGCAATCACTTTATATCCCGCAAAAGGCTTAAAAGGCAACCGCAACGCTAATTTTTATGAATTTTTAACAATGGGACAGGTTCCTTATTTAATCGGAAGCGGTATGCTGATGGCGGTATTTAACGGCGCAAGACATTTCTTTAGTCCTGATGCCCAAAAAGCAGCGGCTCCGCTCGGCAAAAAAATGGCACTCGGTGTTATTTTCTACGGGCTTGCAAAAGAGTTTTCAAAAAATCTGGTAACATCACCTGTGCACTGGATAACCGGTGTTGATACAAATCTTCCGTATGCAAAAGTTAATTATGAACTGCCGGATGACATTTATGATACGGATATTACAAGTATTGAATATCATAAAGTTTTTGAAAGCGTAGAATTTCCGAGATGGGATTTGTTGTATATGGATTCCTCAAGCGGAAAACCGCGCAATACATATTTTGATAAAGTTGCCAAAAAATTAGGACTCGGCACAAATCTTAAAGATTCTGATCAGGAAGTTAAGCCAAGAATAAAAGAAATTGTTGTAAAAACTAACCTTGCACAAAACCTTTCCTCATATTTGTGGGCTGCAACAGGTGTAGCTCTTGCCTTCCAAAAACCTTGGGAAGAATTTTTCAACGTTGCTACACTAAAATTCTGGAAACCGAAAGAATTTGGTAAATCGCTCTCAATTTTCGCCAAAAGTCTGGAGAGAAGTTTGTATAACTTCTACAAAGGCGACGGCTCAAAATACAGTAAATATACAGGCAAAGCTATGATATTCACGTCATTGGCCGCATCAATGCTCGGAGTATTGAATGTAATGTCAAGTTCATTAAAACCGTCAAAACTCGACAGCGGAGATATCATCGAAAAAGAAAGAAAGTACGTGGTGAACTAAGAATGAAGACTAATTTAATCCAATCCTTCATAAATACTCAAAACTTCTTGCCTTATCACAAAAAAGGCAGGGAGTTTGACCTTGACCATGAACTTAAAAACAAAACTTTTATGAGACCTTTAAAAGGTAACGGATATCTTATAAAAAGCAATATTTTTGATGCACCTGCAATTATGGTTAAAAGCGCGGTATATGATATTAATGCGCTTAACCACAGCGTAAAAGGGAAAGCCAATGATCACGAACTCGGCAAAATGAACGATTTAGGTATGAAAGTCGGAGGACTTGCTATTGCTGGCTATCTATTCACAAGAAGACAAACACCGATGACAAAAGCAATGGAATTTGTCGGACTTGGTTCTTTCTTTGCATCAATGGCTTTGTGGCCCAAAATCGCACTTCAGATTCCGGCACGCTTAATCCACGGATTTAACGTGCAGCAGCAATATGTAGACAGCATGGGACGTAAAAAACCTTTCTTCCAGGATCCGCAATTCCTGCCATGGGATTTATACTCTGACGACGAAATTAATAAAATCGGCGACAGAATGGGAGTTCCAAGAAATATTGAAAACAGACGTGATTTTATTCAGGAAAAAATGAAAAAAATAGCAATCCAGAATAATACTCTCTGGATGCTGACGGCCGGTTTTGCAACGCCCGTAATGAGTGCATTAATATGTAATCAGCTTGAAAAACCTCTCGGTTCACTACTTTCCGCAAACAGAAATAACGCAAACAATCACATTTTGAACCACTTCACTAAATCCGTTAACAACACAAACGACATTATTAAAAACGTTAATAATCTTCTTTCAATCAATCAAAACCAGCCCCTAACCGAGAAATTATTAAAACAATTGTCAGCTGAAATGACAAAAGGATTTGATTCTCCATATGTAACAGATGCTGTTACTCAAGATTTAAAAGGTCTTTTGGACACAAAAACTTTTGTTATTGACGACAACTCAATAAAGACTATTATTAAAGGTTCAAGAGACGCTCTTAAGAATCTTGTAGACGACCCGGATGCAATTGATAAATTGGTAATGAATTCAGAAGATTTAACTCATTATTTTGATTATGAAAAAGGATACTTCCTGAATTCTCAAACTCCTGCTCAAATAAACAAAATTTTCAGAGAATATCAAAATCTTATGTTAAAAAGATTGGAGGATTACAACAAAACTGCAGCTAATCCGCTTTCTGAAGAAACAATTATGCAAATTCAGGACAGATTATTATTTGCCCCGCAAAAGAATAATCCTATTTATAAAGGCCTAACTCAAGAGACATACACAGTTCTTGATGCAAATAATCAGAAAACCATCAGATTTATTGCTCAGGCTCTTAATGATTTGCGTGCTGAATTGTCAGCAGCCGAGAAATATTTAATGAATCAACTCGGTCAGGCTCCTGAAACAACAATTGCCGACTATTGGAACAATACGGTAAAAACATTTATTGAATGTTTAAACTTATCTCACAAACAAATGGAGGCAGTCAGAGGCGACAGACTGGCTGTTGCAGAATTATTGAGAGATTCATATGACAGGATAGCTTCAGATAAAAAACTTTATAATCAAGTTGTTAGCAAACTGGTAAAACAAATATCTAAAATTAACAAATTGATTAAACAAACTGATGTAAATGATAATATACTGACAAATGACAGCAAAGCAACCAAATTTGACGCAAGAATTGATGCAATCTTCAACAAATTTGCAAAAACCCTCAAAGATATTCCATATTTTGAAAATGGAAATATGGAATGTATTATTAGAGAATTTATAGGTTCAGGTAACAGCGCATTGTCACCTGAAAATCATAACGGCTCTTATAAAGATGTATATAAAGTAATGTTAAAAGAACGTTTGCTCGGGGTAAAAAGTTCCTTCTACAGAATACTTAATGCTCTTGATCTTCACCGCCGTATTGCTGTTGGGGACAAAAAATATATCACGTCTCTTCATGACCTGCCGCGTGAAGTAAAAGAAGAAGCTGTGGAACTATCAAAAGGATTGGGAATTAACGCGCACACCGCAGATTTCTTCACAAAATTCTTCAGTAAAAGACATCCTAAACCGAATGTACAAGATACAGATGAAATTCAACTCAAAAACGGCAAAACTGTTTATAAATATTTTAACAAACAAAAACATACAAAACGAATTGATATTCCACAGGATGCCTCATTCTTTAAACAGGTAATGAGCCTGCAATATAAAGAGTCTTTACTTGACGAAACCGAACAGATTTTAAAACCGTACAAAGAACTCTACGGCGAATTTCTCAAATATAGAGAACTTGTATTCCACCAAATCGGTAATATTCATTATATTGAAAAAATATTACACAAAGTTGATTTAGCAAACAACAAAGACGCCGGCTGCTCTTTAAACAGCAAAACAATTTTTGAAACAATAGGAGCAGCAACTGATGAAATCGTTCACAACTACTGTAAACAAACATATAATACGGACAAATGGCTCAAAATGTTTGGAACAACAGGTGCTGTACTTTTAGGTTTAACTGTTTTTGCTCAGTTTTTCTTCGGAAGAATGAAAACACCAAAACCGATTCCGCAAACTCCGGAAACAAATAAGGATAATTAAAATGATAAGTCAAACAAATCTCTTAACTCAAAGAATGAATAGTTTTCAACAAAATTCCGGTACGCAAAAAGTTTCTGCACCGGCTGTAGAAACACAAAATCAGGTTTCTGGCGGATTACTCACGTCATATCTTGACAATCTCGCAAGAATTAACGCTGCAGCGGTAGAAAAAACGCAAAAACCATCATCTGCGCCTACTGTTGAGTTTCATAACGATTTAAGAACTTTATTCAAAAATAATGAAGCTAAAATTCTGGCCATTATTCCGAGAATATTTAACGCAAACGATATAAACGGCAATGAATATATTGACGGAAACGAAACGCCGGGGACTTTCAAAAATGCAATAAAACGTTTGGATGAAATACAGGCAGAAGGTTTTAATACACTACACGTTCTGCCGGTGAACACTCCGGGTAAAAAGAAAGCTATGGGAACAGCAGGTTCTGTATATTCTCCGAAAGATTTACTTGCAATTGATCCTGTTTTATTAGATCCGAATGACCCAAGAAAACCTGTGGAACAATTTAAGGAATTTACAGATGAATGCCATAAGCGCGGCATACGTGTAATGTTGGATTTGCCAAGCTGCGCATCTTATGAAATGTTTCTTGAAAGACCTGAACTTATGGCAAAAGAGCGTGACGGACTTGCAAAAACGCCTCAAGGCTGGAATGATATCAGAATGTTCCAACCATGGGCTGATGAAGGGAAAAGAATTTTAAACAAAGACTTATTGGATCTTCATATAAAATTTATTGATTTATGCATAGCCGCAGGCGTCGACGGAATAAGAGCTGATGTTTCACGAGCCAAACCTGTGGAATTCTGGGACATTATAATACCGTATTCAAGGAAACAGGATCCGGAATTTGCATGGCTTGCGGAAACTTATACATATGAAGATGCTTCACCTCAGGCAAACATGCCGTTTGACAGACCGGAAGACTCTTTTAGAGTAGGATTTGATTCTATATACGGACAATACCACATTTTCCACGAATGGACTAACGCCAGCACGCTTATGGATTATGTAAAAGAAAATCTTGAACTGTCAGAACGTCTGGATAAAGGTAAATCATTAATCGGTTCCTTTGCAACACACGACGATATTTCCCCAATGTTCCACGGCGGAACTGACTATTGCAATTTAACAATGGGATTGCAGGCGACTTTGCCGATGGTAAATCCGTATATTGTAGACGGTTATCAATCCGGAGATTATTATGATTATTCTTACCGCGACAAATATAATCCTGTTACAATGACGGACAACCATGAAATGACTGCACACCCCGGAAAACTTGATTTGTTTAACCTCTCAAGAAAACCGGGCGGAAGCCACCCTGAAATCGGCAGGTTTATGACCAAAACGTTTGAAGCAAGAGACAAATACAAAGATGTGATAACAAAAGGTTCGTTTATTGAACTTGAGAAAAAAGGTGATGCAAACGATCAAATAATTGCTTATGCAAGACATTATAACGGCAAAACATTACTTGTCGTTGCAAATAAAAATATTGACCGCGAAGTTGCAGCAATTGTAAAAGTTCCGACATTAAAAGCAGATCAGGATTTAAATAATATTCTGCCATCATACGGAAAAGAAAGTATTTTACAGGCGGCAGACGGAGAGGTAAGAGTAGATCTCGGGCCTTCAAGAATTCATGTATTTGAAATTGACACCCCTGAAATTGAAAAATATTCAGATAAAGTTTACAGACAAAATCTCTAGGCACATTAAATAAACCAACAAGAATACAACCTTAAAAGGTTGTATTCTTTGTGAGAAATTGTAAACGCGTATTTATTTTTAAATTTGTTTGTTTTAAAATTATTTGGGATTAATTTAAGGGAAATTCCAATTATTTGAATTAGGAAATTAAAAATTAATTATAGAGGATACAAAATGTTACAGGAATTTTTATTTTCAAAAATACATAGAGCAACGGTTACTGATGCCAATTTAAATTATGTCGGCTCAATAACGATAGACGAGAGTTTAATGAAGGCATCAAACATACGTGAATGGCAAAAGGTTGAAATATTAGATGTCAATAACGGTGAAAGATTTCAGACTTATGTAATTAAGGGGACACCGAATAGCGGTTGTATTTGCTTAAACGGGGCTGCAGCGCGCAAGGTACAGCCGGGAGATAAGGTTATTATAGTATCTTATACATATCTTACACCTGATGAAATTGAAAAACACAAACCGACCGTTGTTATGGTTGATGAAAAGAATAAAATTACAGAAATCCATTAGATATCAATAAGCGGAATCGGGCTGTTAAAATAGTTAATATTAGGCGCCGGCCTTTGGCCGGCGCCTTTGTAATTTATCTGTAATTGGTGAACTGCAGCGGGTAATCATATTTTTCCTCATTTGAGCGGAGCATTTTGATTACCTCCTGCAAATCATCTTTATCTTTGCCGGAAACTCTGACTGAATCACCCTGAATTGATGCTTGAACTTTCTTTTTCATCTCTTTTATATCAGCGGTTATTTTTTTCGCCAGTTCCTGCGTTAATCCTTTCTTCAAATTGTAAACCTGACGGACATTTCCGCCTAAAGCATTCTCAATCCCCTGCGGGTCAAGTATTCTTATACTCAAATTACGTTTGACAAGTTTTGACTGCAAAATATCAAAAATATTTCTCAATTTCATCTCATCATTTGTCGTAATCGTAATAGATTTGTCCGCTTCCAGTGTAATATCGGAATTCGAATTTTTCAAATCAAATCTTGACGAAATTTCACGCTTGGCCTGATCAACCGCGTTTAATAACTCTTGTTTGTCAAATTCAGAAACAATATCGAAACTGCAATCTTTTGCCATAATAACCCCCTCTGTTTGTTTTATCTTTCTCATAATAACACAAAAATGCGGAGATTTTTATTCTCCGCATTATATTTCGGGTTGCGTAATTTTTTTATGGTGCGGCAGGCGGTTTTGACTTGAACAAATTCTTAAACCAATTTCCTGCGTTAGTGCATTGTGTTGAAATCCACTTGAAGGCACCTTTCTGTTTTAAAAATATAGCACCGCCCAGAGCACCAATAAGAATTGCCGCCTTTTTTAAAGTGCTTTTCTCTTTCAATGCTCTGTTTTGATAAACGAATTTATCATTCTGCAATTCACGCGGCAGAGTAACTCCGCCCAGATAATTTGTATAAAATCCGAATCCGGGCATAGGAAGCATTCCCATAGAAGGTTTCCGCAAATCTTCATACATTATCGGCATATTAAAATCATCTGCTAGTGACGGCATAATGTCTCCGTTTCCGCTAATCCAATGATTGGACTAACTTTTCTTAAACAATTTTTGTACAATTTTTGTACAATATTTTGTTTTTCTTTACTTTTTGGTTCTTTTTTTTCATCCGCCTTGTCTTTTTCCACAATTGTCGGTATAAAACAAAGTGAACAATCGCCAAGATTCTGGCACGCCAAATTTCCCGTTAAGTAATTCCCCTTTAATTCCATAACTTTACTCCAATTTTTAACCCTGTAAATATATAAAGTAATTTTTGCCGGAAATATTGACCGTTTTAGCGGCTTTGTTAAGTTTTGTAAAATATCCCGTTAAACTTTTTTTTCACAATTAAAAAATCCGCCTGTAAACAACAGACGGATTTTTTTAAAGATTATTAAAGAAAAACTACTTTGCAGATTTTGCAGCTTCAAATACAACTGAAAATGCTTCAGGATCATTTACTGCCATATCAGCAAGCATTTTTCTGTTTACAATGATATTAGCTTTTT
The DNA here is from genome assembly GCA_944325585.1 of Candidatus Gastranaerophilales bacterium. Classification (GTDB taxonomy): domain Bacteria; phylum Cyanobacteriota; class Vampirovibrionia; order Gastranaerophilales; family Gastranaerophilaceae; genus Scatenecus. The sequence goes on along the minus strand of CALVAS010000002.1, from coordinate 23,848 downwards.
TGCAAGCATTAACGAATCTAGAATAGCTCATTCCGCGTTCTCTAACTGCTGCATTGATTCTGATAATCCACAAACGACGCATGTTGCGTTTTGTAGTACGTCTGTCACGATATGCATATTTCAACGCTTTCATTACAGCGATATTTGCTACTTTAAAAATTCTGCTTCTTGCGCCGATAAAGCCTTTTGCAAGTTTTAATATTTTTTTATGTCTTTTACGACTTACATTACCACGTTTTACTCTCATTGTCTGCTCCTATCTTGAATACTTCTTGTATGGTAACTCATGAGATACCAATTTTACATGTGAATCTGAAATTTGTTCGACCTTGAATATTCTGCGTTTTCTTGAAGCAGATTTGTGTTGGAGTAAGTGGCCTATTCCGGCTTTTCTTCTCGTAATTTTGCCTGATGCGGTAACTTTATAACGTTTCGCAGCGGCTCTGTGTGTTTTCATTTTTGGCATTTTCTTCTCCTTTTGTTAAGTAGTTACAAAAAAGTTTCAGGCATACCAAAGCCATAAAACTTTCGGCATTTAAAATTGTATTACAATGGATTTTATTTTGCAATATCTTTGTAAATATTGTAAAGAGCGGCCTAAACCGACATCTTAAACCCTGAATAGGCTTCTTTTACGGGGATATATTTTGATAGAATAATTTTTGCGCGCAAATCGGAACAATGACACGGGTAAATCATTTGAACTCCCTGACGCTGCAGGTATATTCCTAACTTTTTAACCTCATTATCGGATTTGGAAAGCAGATGCACCCCGCCGATTATGGCATAAATTTTATGCTGGTTTGTAACCTGTTTTGCATATTCAACAATATTTACAAGTCCTGCATGAGAGCAGCCTGAAATTATCACAAGCCCTTTTGGAGATGTATAAACAAGTGCTGATTCATCAGGGTCTTCCCCGCTGTCAGAAACAGGGAATTCACCCAGAAATATCAGGTTTTCCGTTATATAATACGGCTCTTTTGTGTAAGTTATATCAAAAAAGTCGCTTATGGAATTTTCGTCCCCCGGAAATCCTATATTCTCAAAATTTGCGTCATAATGAGGCTGAAATGCGTACGGATGCACAATCAACCTTTTGTTATTAATTACAAACCCGACTTTCAAAAGTTTTTTATAAAGGTTTTGGAGCCACAAAAAGCCGCCCGTATGGTCGTTATGACTGTGCGAAAGAACAATATCAGTTAAATCGCCCAAATCAATATTCATATGATAGGCATTTTTGATAAAAACATCACTGGCGCCGCAGTCAAAAAGAACCTTATGAAAATCGTCTTCTATCAGAATCGAAAGTCCGAATTCTGCCAGAAGGTCACAATCTTTTTGCGTATTATTATCAACTAGTATTGTTAATTCCATATGACAAATTTTAATATATTTCTTGAAATTTGTAAATAGTATTTAATACACTTTTTATTGGATATTAAGCGTGAAATCAGAAACATTTCTGAATTATTGGATATTCAACACCGTTCAGAAAAGAGCGTTCCGTTAATCTTATACCGAGACAGCACTGTTTACGTTTAAATTGAGCGCGGTAAATTTTTCTTATTGTATCATCAGTAAGAGATTTTCCATATTTTTCATAAATTTCTTCAACCGGTCTCATTTGCTCTACATACATTTCGATAATATCGTCAAGAACGGCATATTCAGGCAATGAATCCTGATCTTTCTGGTTCGGACGCAGCTCTGCAGACGGAGCCTTATCTGTAATTTCCTGCGGAATTATTTCACCATTTCTGTTGATGTAATTCGCAAGTTTATAAACATTTGTTTTTGTAAGGTCACAAATCAAATTATATCCGCCGGCAAGATCTCCGTAGAGGGTTCCGTAACCCATTGAAGCTTCGGATTTGTTGCCTGTAGAGAGCAAAAGATAATTGTCTCTGTTTGAGAAGAACATCAAAATCAATGCACGTAATCTTGCCTGCAAATTTTCTTCCGCCAGATCATGACGGCGTTCATGAGCAATTTTTTCTATAAAATTGTCAAACAACGGTGTAATTGAATGTTTCACTGTACGCATCCCGAGATTTTGCGCAAGATTAACCGAATCCGTCACACTGCCGTCTGATGAAAACATACTCGGCATAAGAATGCCTAAAACATTTTCCCTGCCTAATGCACTAACAGCAAGTGCAGCCGTCAAAGCACTGTCAATTCCGCCTGAAAGGCCTAAAATAACCTTTTTAAAGCCTGTATTTTCGCAATATTCTCTTAATGCAAAGGTGATTACCTTGAAAATACTTTCTTCAAAGTTTTCCCCCTGAATTTGCTGAGATGAATCAAAGTCGATAATTTCAACTTTTTCCTCACACAAAGGCATTTGACAAACGAATTCGTTATGTTTATTTTTGGCAAAACTTCCGCCTGCAAAAATATTTTCATCTGCCATTCCGATTGAATTTATATAAATAAAATCAAATTTCGGATTTATTGATTCACAGAACTCATGATTTCCCCTCATTACAAAATATCTGTTTTTTGAAAGAATATATAAATCACAAATTACATCATCAACAAATTCGTCGGTTACAAAAACTTTTTTCCCGTCAAATTCAAAGAACTCAACGTCCTCTGCCTGACCGTCTTTTATAAGAACATTACCGATTAAAACTGTTTTATTATAATTTTTTTCAGCTATTTTATTAAAAATATCAGCTTCACGCGTCTGGCAAACCCCGTCATATATCAAATCTTTTCCGCCGAGTGAGTCCAAATCCGCACACGGAAACACAATCATATCACAATCAGTATTTTCAATATATTTTATGATATTTTCATAATTAAATCCGAAATCAGCAGTTTTATACTTTATTTGAGCAATTGCTAGTTTCATAATTGTTCTCCTATTCATCCAACTTTAAATAATTTGTATCTTTCCAGCGTAAATCAAGATATTTGATTTTTGAATCCATCAACTGAACCTGCGGAATAATTGAAGGAATACGTTTTATCCGCTCGTAAACATTTTCGTCCAATCTTCCCAATCTTATATTCACTGATTTTATTTTCACATAAACATCTTCGGGATTACGCAAATCAATATATTCAACAGGTTCTTTCGAATAAATTTCAACGTATTTTGCTATTCTCTCAAGTTTTTGCAGCTTTTTCATATCCCATTTGCCGTAATCGTCTCCCCTGTTGCCGTACGAAAGGATTTTAAGAGTTTTGTATTTAGGATTCAGAGGCAAATACTCACGTCCTATCAACTTTCCGTCGCGCGTAAAAAATGCAACGGGCGGCACTTTGGCATCCGGCGAAATAGTTATAAAAGGTTCACGCTCTCTCACTATTATTTGCAGTCTTGCCGGAAATGCGTAGCGTCTTATATAAACTTCTTCTATCGGAGTAAACTGCAAAAGTTTTTCTTTTAAATCCTTTGTGTCCGCCATATAAACAGGCACTTCTGGAACTTTTTGCGTTTTTAGAGCCGAGAGAATCTTTTGGGTTGAGACGATATTATTGTTTAATATATCCAACGTTCCGCTGTCCGATGTTGAAAAAGCATTTTTGTCAAAATACCACTCCGGCATAGTCGTCAGATAGTACAATGAAAAAATCAAAAGAATATTTACAACAAAACACATTAAGGCACGGAAAGCATTCTGACGTTTTCTGCCTTTTCGTACCTGACGGCTTCTCTGCATTTTTTTTACCAGACGCTTGCCGTCAATTATTTCATCATGTTGAGAATATCCATTTTCTTCCATTAAATAATTACCGATTATTTATTTAATCCGACGCTGTTCAAAATTAACTGCACCAATTCGTCATAAGTTATGTCCATCGCAGCAGCCTGAGCAGGTAAATCGCTTATTACCGTCATTCCGGGACTTGTGTTGATTTCCAGAAGATAAGGAATATTATCTTTCATCATAAAATCAATTCTTGCAACACCGCTGCAGCCAGCTGTTTCAAATGCCTTTACCGCAATCTCTTTAACTTTCGCAGTCACTTCTTCATTCAAACTTGTTGAAGGAACTATAAAATCTGACATTCCGCTTGAATATTTTGCTTCATAATCATACCACTCATTTTTCGGACGGATTTCGAGAATTTCCGTGGCAAACGGCTCTCCGTTACATTCAAGAACTCCGACGGTTACAAAAAATCCGTCAATAAATTCTTCAACAAGAACGTCGTCATTATATTCGCGTGCCGTATTGTATGCGATTTCCAAATCTTCTGCTTTATCAACCTTTGTCATCCCGAAACTTGAGCCTTCACTTACGGGTTTTACAAAAAGCGGATATTTTAAATCTTTCGTCTTTTCAAAAACATCTTCGCCTTTTTTGATAAAAGCAGATTTTGCCATTATTATATCTGGATTTGTTGAAAGAATTCTTTTAGTAAACTCTTTATTCATACAAATCGAACTTGACATTACACCGCAGCCGGAATAAGGAATGCGCAGGATTTCCAACAATCCCTGAATACAGCCGTCTTCACCGTATTTTCCATGAAGTGCATTGTACGCATAATCATATTTGCCCTCTTTTAATGTTTGTGCAATATTCTTATCCACAATAACGAGTTCGGCATTTTTATAACCCAAACGTTTTAACGCTTCATAACATCCGTTTCCCGAACGTTTTGAAACCTCTGCTTCGCTTGACATTCCGCCTGCAAGAACAGCGATTTTTGCATCTTTATCTACTTTTGATATAATATTTTGCATAATTCGACCTCTCTTTGATTTTTACCGCCCAAAAATCTTACTTCGGGCACAAGTATTATATTATATTTTTCTCTTACAGCCTCGCGCATTTTTGTCATCAATTCCAGAATGTCACAGGACGTTGCTGAATTAAAATTGATAATAAAATTTGCGTGGTTTTCAAAAACCTTTGCGCCGCCGACAGAAAAACTCTTTGCTCCGACAGATTCCAGAAGTCTTCCTGCCGAATCCCCCTGAGGATTTCTGAAAACACTTCCGCAGTTTGGAAGTGCTAGAGACGGCTGTTTGTTTTTACGAAAACTCAAATTTTCATTCATTTTCTCCGTTATTCTTTCGGCAGAATCCGGAGTAAGATGAAATTTTGCGGAAAGCACCGTTAATTTTTCATTCTGGCACACAGAAGTTCTGTATGAAAAACACATATCTTCTTTTTTCAATGTAACAAGCCCGCGCTTTGGATGAAAACATAGTGCTTCAACAAAAACATCACTTACAGACTGTCCGTGCGCGCCTGCATTCATAAAAACTTCACCGCCGATTGTTCCGGGGAAAGCAATCATAAATTCAACGCCGCTCATACATTTTTCGGCTGCAGCCTGTGCCAGTTTTGCACCTTTAAGTCCGCATTCCGCCGTAACAAATTCACCGTCAAAATTAAAATTATTCATTTTAGTTGTTATAATAACGGTTCCGTCATACCCGTCAGATGAGATAAGCATGTTTGAAAGATTACCGAAAACAGGCGCTTCCGGCTCCGCGCGCAAAACATCCGCAAATTCATCAACTGATTCCGGGAAAAACACTTTTTTTATTTTTCCGCCGCATTTGAAAGACGTTAATTTTTTTATTTCAAAATTCTCCTCAATTCGCAACGTTTGCAAGCCCCTCATTCATTTCCAACAATTCTTTTCCGAGCGCTGTAATTGTTCCGGCACCAAGCCCGATTACCACGTCTCCGTTTTCAAGCGACGGGAAAAGCTCTTTTGCAACATGTTTCATATCACCGCCGATGTAAACACACGGAATATTTGTCTTTTCTGACAATTCTGCAGCAAAAGCGCTTCCGCTTACGCCTTCAATCGGATTTTCGGAAGCTGCATAAACATCTGTTACAACAACTTTATCAACACCGTCAAACGCTTGCAAAAAATCATTCCACAGATTTTTCAAGCGGGTAAATCTGTGCGGTTGAAAGACGGCTATTACCCGTTTATTCTTAAAACTTTCCGCACAGGATAAAGTTGCTTTTATTTCTGTCGGGTGGTGGGCATAATCATCATAAATTGAAATGCCGTCAAATTCACCGACTTTTTGGAATCGTCTTCCCATACCGGTAAAGGTCGCAAAATGTTTTTTTACTTTTTCAACATCAACGCCGGACTGATGGAGGCTTGCGATTACGGCAAGCGCGTTATAAACATTGTGGCGGCCTTTCAAAATTATTGAAAGTGATGTCAAAAGTTCGTTTTTATAATAAACGTCAAACGTAGTACAATCCTGCGTAAAAACAATATTTTTTGCGGTGTAATCCGCATCTTTCAACCCGAATGTCATAACTTTATGCGCATGAAGCTGTTTTAAAACTTCACAGTCATTATTAATCAGAACAACAGAATCTTCTTTTAAATTTGAAATGAATTTTTCAAAAGTTGCAAGAAGAGATTTCATTCCGTCTTTATAAAAATCCAGATGATCAGGTTCGAGATTGTTTATCACGCACACATTCGGCGCGTATTTTACAATTGTTCCGTCGCTTTCGTCAAGTTCAGCAACAAAATATCTGCCCTTTGTTGATTGCGAATTTACACCTAATTCCGGAATAATTCCGCCGACAACAAACGACGGTTCATATCCCGCCAGATCCAGAACATATGAAGCAAGACCGCTGGTTGTCGTTTTGCCGTGCGTTCCGGAAAAACCTATGAAAAATTTATCCTGTTTTGAAATCTCTGCAAGCAAATCCGATCTGTGATAAACAGTTAATCCTAATCTTTTGGCTTTCTGCAACTCGGGATTATCCTCTTTTATTGCCGTACTTGCAACTACAATACAATCATCCGGCATATTATTTTCATCATGTCCGATAAAAACTTTCGCACCAAGTTTTCTGAGTTTATCAATATATTTGCTGTCTTTTATATCAGAACCGGAAACTTCACATCCGTTTTCAAGCAGATATTTTGCAAGCCCGCTCATTCCGATTCCGCCGATTGCTATAAAATGATATTTTCTGTTCAAAGCTCTATCCCTACTCTATTCTATGTCTCTACAAACAATATTATAATACATAAATCTCTTAAAGGAACGATTGTTATAATATTTTAATAAAAAATTTTATAGCAATTTTTTTTATTTTCTTCTTTATAATTTGTATATGGGCATATTAGAAAAATTTAATACACTTATTGACTTTCCAAAGAATCTTAAAAATTACTTTTTCCCTGCTGACAACAGCCGTCTGTTCAGAAAAACAGAACGTTTAAAAATAAAACTCGGAGTCAAATCACTTCTGGAAATAAAACCGTTTGACAAAACCATGCAATACCTTGTTGCCAAAGTAGGTGACAATTATTTAATGTCAAAAATGGATTTTGATAAATCCACCGGAAAATTTTCGTTTCAAAAACTCGGCAGAATGAAAGGCGCAAAGACACTGGTTCGCGAAACAGAGGAATATTATCCGAATATGGATATTTACGAATCTTTTTATATCATAAGATTAGATGCAACACCTCCAAGGAAAGGCACCGGACAAAAGCTGATAAATCTTGCCCAAAGAGAAAGCTGGCGCTCCGGCTGTAAAGGGAAAGTCCATCTTGACGCTCTCAACCCTGATAATCCTCCGTTCTATTTCTACAGAAAAATGGGGTTTGACTCTCAAGACAGACATAAAATTGAAATTATTGACAATCTTATGAAAAATAAGATGCCCGTACCGGACAAATACCGTAAATGGTGTATTTCAATGTATCTTCCAAAAAACAAAACAGGCACCCTTATTTAAAAAAGGTGTCTGCTTTGTTTTTCAACAAATATAAATTTGTTATTTTGCAACGATATTAACGAGTTTTTTGGGAACAACAATTGTTTTTACAATTGTTTTGCCTTCCGTGAACTCTTTCACCTTGGCGCTTGCAAGTGCCAGAGCTTTCAGTTCGTCTTCGCTTGAAGATTCATCAGCCTCGATTTTATCTCTCAGTTTGCCGTTTACCTGCACGACAAGCGTAATCGAACTTAATTTTGCAAGGTTTTCGTCCCACTCCGGCCATTTTTGTTCGTGAATTGAGCCTTCACAGCCGAGTTCATGCCAGGCCTCTTCCGTCAGGTGAACCGCAACGGGTGACATAAGTTTTATCAATGTTAAAATCGCAAAACTCAGCACCTGTTTGTCTTCTTCATCAAGAGAAGGCTTTTTGCCCTGCCAGTCGTAAATTGTATTTACAAGTTCACGATACTTGGAAATTACGGTATTGAACTGGAAGTCGTTCGCAATATCGTTTGAAATTCCCTTGATTGCAATGTGAACTTTTCTCAAAAGCTCGTCATTTTCTTTCTTTTTCAGCGAGCCTGCGGTAAGTTCAGGAAGGTTCAACACAATATTTCCTGCATTTGATGAAATCAATCTCCAAACTCTGTTCAGGAATTTGTAACAGCCTTCAACACCTGCATCTGACCAGTCAAAATCTCTTGCCGGCGGAGAATCTGACAGGATAAACAATCTTGCTGTATCAGCCCCGTAATTTTCAAAGATTTCGTCAGGATCTACAGTGTTACCTTTGGACTTGGACATTTTAGAGCCGTCTTTCAAAACCATTCCCTGTGTCAGAAGATTTTTGAAAGGTTCGTCAAAGTCTAACAATCCTAAATCTCTCAATGCTTTTGTGAAAAATCTTGAATACAAAAGGTGAAGAATAGCATGTTCAATTCCGCCGACATACTGGTCTACAGGAAGCCATTTGTTTACTTTGTCTTTTGCAAAAGGCATTTTGTCGTTTCGGGCATCTGAATATCTCAAGTAATACCAGCTTGAACATACAAATGTATCCATTGTATCGGTTTCACGTTTTGCAGGGCCGCCGCAGCAAGGGCAGGTTGTTTCCACGAAAGTTTTAGATGTTGTAATCGGGGATTTGCCGACTACGCTAAAGTCAACATCTTTTGGCAAAAGAACGGGAAGCTGATCCTCTGGAACAGGCTGAATCCCGCATTTTTCGCAATATACAACAGGAATCGGAGCCCCCCAGTATCTCTGGCGGGAAACCAGCCAGTCACGAAGTCTGTACTGGGTTTTAAATTCACCAAAACCTTCTTTCACAGCCTTTTCTGTAATCGCTTTTTTGGCATCTTCATTACTCATTCCGTTAAACTCGCCGGAATTAACCATTATACCGGGTTCTGTATAAGCCGCATCTTTGCAGTCCGAAGGATTTTCAGGATTTTCGATAACAACTTTCATCGGTAGGTTGTATTTCTTTGCAAAGTCAAAGTCCCTTGTATCATGTGTCGGAACGGCCATTACAGCACCCGTTCCATATTCAACAAGCGCATAGTCCGCAGTCCAGAGCGGGAATTTCTCTCCCGTAAACGGGTTTATACAATGTGTGCCGAGTGGAACACCCGTTTTAACTCTTTCTGTCGAAAGCCTTTCAATTTCAGTCATTTTGCGGGCGTTTGCACGATATTCTTCAACTGCTTTTTTATTTTCGGGAGTTGTTAATTTTTCTATATCTTTGTACTCCGGAGCCACAACAAGGTAAGTTATGCCGTAAGCAGTATCAGGTCGTGTTGTATAAACCGGAATTTCAAGTTCTGAACCGTCCGGCATATCACAAACTTTGAATCTCAAAATAGCACCCTGTGATTTTCCTATCCAGTTGGCCTGCATTGTTTTTACGTTGTCGCCCCAGCCCGTGAGTTTGTCCAGATCTTCCAGCAGTACTTCTGCATAATCCGTAATTTTTAAGAACCATTGTGAAAGATATTTTTTCTCGACAACATGGTCGCATCTCCAGCATTTGCCGTCGATTACCTGTTCGTTTGCAAGAACCGTTCCGCATTCGTCGCACCAGTTGACTGCCGCTTCTTTTTTATATGCAAGTCCTTTTTTATAAAGCTGCAAAAACAGCCACTGTGTCCATTTGTAATAATCGGGTTTGCAGGTTGTAACTTCTCTGTCCCAATCGTATGAAAGCCCCAGCATCTTAAGCTGTTTGGTCATATATTTTATGTTTTCATCTGTCCAGATTTCAGGATTTGCACCGTGTTTCATGGCTGCATTCTCTGCCGGAAGTCCGAAGCTGTCCCAGCCCATCGGATGAAGAACATTGAATCCGTTCATCTTTTTGTAACGCGCGATAACATCCGTAATCGTGTAATTTCTCACATGTCCCATATGAAGTTTTCCGGACGGATACGGAAACATTGACAGCGCATAATATTTAGGTTTGTCACTGTCATCAGTTGTTTTAAATGCTTTATTATCTTCCCAGACTTTTTGCCATTTCTTTTCTATTTCCTGCGGATAGTATGATTCTTTCATCTTTTTCTCCCTAATTCTTCGCACACAAAAGGGTAGCATAAAAACTTTTCTTTCGCAAATTTAAGAAAATAATTTATTTAAACTATTACCGTTTTTAAATATTTATATTATAATTTTGTATTATGAAGAAGAGAATTATTTTACCGTTAATTTTAAGTTTAGCTTTTGTAAGTATTCAAACGGAACCGGCACACGCAGGTTTCTTAAAAACTTATAAAGCTCAGATTTCCAAAAACAAAGAATACAAAAACACACGAGAAGACGTTAAAAAAGTTTTTGAAAAACAGGATGAATATACAAACAGCCATAACCTCGAAAAACTTTCGGAACTTTATTCCGAAGATTTTGTAAATACGGACGGATTCGGCAAAAAAGTTTATTTTCAACTCATAAAAGATACCTGGGATACATATTCCGACATAATATACAGCACGGTAATCCGTGATATTCAAATCGACGGAGATTTTGCAACAGTTCAAACATATGAAACTGCTCTTGCTACAACGCATGAACAATCCGATACGATTGATGCTTTCGGCGAACTCCGCTCAACTGCAAACAGCATTTATTATCTTAAAAAATTCGGTGAAAAATGGAAAATCACCGCAGAACAAATATTAAATGAAAAATCACAGCTTAAATACGGAGATGCCAGATTTATAAAAATGGATTTGACGGCTCCAAATATGATTAATGCCGGTCAGGAATACACGGCATCCCTGAATATTGAACTCGGTGAAAATGAAAGTGCAATTGCATCTATCGAAAATCAGGAAATTATTCATCCGCTCGATACCCCGAAAGAAATATTCAGACAACTTGGCTCTCAAAATGAACTTGAAAGAATATTTAACGCAAACAAAAAAAACATAAACGAATATGCAACGGCATCTATCGGCATTGCAAAAGCGGTTCCGTATGATGAAACAAGAGCACGAGTTTATGTATCGGGAATTGCGTTTTTAATGACACGCGTTAATGTAATTCCGGAAAACAAATACATCACCGTTGAGGAAGATAATGCACAAAAAACTGAGTAGTTCAATATATTTGATAGTTTGCTTTATATTTTTTCTCTGGGTTGACTTATATTTTTCCGCCCAGCTTGTAAGGCAGCTTTCTCACGGAATGAAAATTTCCACACCTGTTTTTGCGCTTACTTATGTCAAAAACTACGGCGCAGCCTTCAGCATTCTGCAAAACTCGCGGGAAATTCTGATTATTCTGTCAGTTGTGGCCATAACTCTTCTTTTCGGCTATGTAATCAAGCATTTAAAATCAATTTCTTTTAAAAGTATATTTTTTATCTCGCTTTTGTCTGCAGGAATCGCAGGAAATCTGCATGAAAGAATTGCATACGGATATGTGAGAGATTTTTTTGAAATAAGAGCATTTAACTTTCCTGTTTTCAATATTTCTGATATATTTATCACAATCGGTGTAATTGCTTTGATTATACTGATTTTACTTAAGAAAACAAAGTAAAGGAGATTCCGATAACTTTTCGGAATAAAAATTTATGATATTTTATGCTGACGAAAATGATGAAAACACCAGATTGGACAGTTTTTTAGCAGCTGTAACAAAAGATTTGTCACGCTCTAAGCTCCAAAATCTTATAAAGGCAGGGGCTGTCACTGTAAACAACTCAATCAAAAAGCCTTCTTACCTGATTAAAGAAAATGACAAAATAGAGTTTGAAATTCCTGAAAATGAAGGCTTAAAAATCGAACCCGAAAATATTCCGGTTGAAATTGTTTATGAAGATGAAAATATGCTTGTTGTAAATAAACCGTCAGGAATGCTTACTCATCCGACATCTCAGGAGACAAGCGGAACTCTGGTAAATGCACTTTTGTTTAAATACGGTGAAAATTTGTCCGATATAAACGGGGACTTTCGGCGCGGGATAGTTCACAGGCTTGATAAAAACACCTCCGGACTCTTGATGATTGCCAAAAACAACAAAACACATGAATATCTTGCTGATTTAATAAAAAATCACAAGTTAACTAAAAAATACAGAACTGTAGTAAAAGGCGTTTATCCGCTTGAGGAAGAGACCTTAAATTTCCCGATAGGACGGCATCCGACACAGCCTCACAAAATGGCTGTAATTGACGGCGGCAAAGAAAGCACAACGATTGTAAAGGTTATTGAACGATTTAAAGAGGCAACTTATTTGGAAATTACGCTTGTCACAGGCAGAACCCATCAGATACGGGTTCATTTAAAGCACAAAGGATATCCCGTTTTTAACGACACTCTTTACGGTGCCGGAATGTCAAAAGTCAAAACAGATGAACAAGTTTTACAATCTTATTATTTACGGTTTACAAAACCGTTCTCTGATGAAATAATAGAGCTTGAAATTGAACCTGATGAAAAAATTAAAAAAGTTTTAAACTATCTGAAAAACAGGAGTTAAATTTATGAAATATGTATTTTGGACAATTGCGATTTTTATAACAGTTGTATGGCTGTATTTTGTTTTTTCAAATCTAACGTCACTTGGCGGGATTACACTTCTTGATAACGCGCCGGCGGCGATTCTTGGAATGTCTCCCAAAAGATTGACCGTCAATATGGGTATTTTAATTCTTGCGGTTTACATTCTCGGCTCGTGGGCTGCCATATTCTTTGTAAAACCGTTTTTGATGAAATCACGAGAAAAAGAAGGCGCCTATGAAAGACGGCTTGAAAAAACTGCTGTTTCAAATGATGAAAGCAATGCAAGGGTAAAAGTTCTTGAAAACAAAATTCAGGTGCTTGAAAAGGCGCTTGAAGATGCTTTGAAAAAGAATAAATAAAATAAAGCGCCGCGGATGCGGCGCCTTATTTATCATAATTTCTTATTCTTCAGATGCTGTAGCTGAAGCTGTCTTTTGCTGATTTATAAGATTTTGTAATCTGTCTCTTATTTCATCACCTTTTTTCTGCATATCAGAAACTACATCATCTGCTTTTGATTGAATTTCTTTTACGGTTTCATCAGCACGACGCATTACGTCTTTTGTAGTATCCGCAATTATTTGTCTTGTTTCTTCACCTGATTTCGGCGCCAATAAAATTCCTGCGATTGCTCCAATTGCACCGCCGACAATGAATCCTGCTAAAAATTTTGTTGCTGACATAATTAATCACTCCTTTTCTTTTATAATCCGGTTATTTGTTTTGTACTTCGGGAAAAGCAACCCCTGTCACTGTTTTATGACTTGCCCTTTAATTTTAACAGCACATTACGGCAAAATAATCACCGTAAACGACTATTTTTTATCGTTTTGAAAACAAGCCCATTACGGTAACAAAGCCTTTTACTAATCCGCTAACTATTGATTCGGAAATCATTTTTGTTTTTCCGAAAGTTTTCTCAACTGCACTCTTAAAGCTGTCTACATTCCTGTCTGTACTTTGAACAAGCGAATTTACCGCATGTAATGTCTCGTTAATCTCTTTTAATGTAGGCTTTAATTCTGTGTTAATTAAAATTGATGTCTCATTTAAGTTTTTTGAAAGTGCCGACAAATCAATAAGCAGTTTTATTAAAAAGCCGCCAACGACAAGAATTACGATTCCCGTAACCCAGGCCAAAAATGTCAGCCCCTGATTTAATGCGATTTGTGAAAATTCCATTTTTTAAGTTCCTTCTTTAAGTTAGTTCTGACAACACTAATCTATTGATAATCAAATTCGTTGCATTCAGCCCCCTCTTCCAGAGCTTTAGCCTTTTGCAGCTTCTTTGATTTTATCATATTGTTGAATTTTCTGAATTGTCTTTCTAACTTATATTTCATCAAATCAACATTTTCTAATGCCTGTCTCTTTGCTTCGTTTATTGCCGGTGAATGTTTTTCATACAACTCACAGGCAGCTTCTTTTATTTCTCTCCTCGATTCTTCTCCGGATTTGGGAGCAAAAAGCACACCGGCTACAATTCCGCCGACAACACCCGCAAGCAAACCCATTCCGAACATAAAGGATTTATTCTTACTCATATTTAACCTCTTCTTTCATTGTATATACACATTATAACATTTTTTTTGAATTTTACAAGCGTTTTAGGCTGAAATATTGTCCCAGACGTCTTTTGCAAGCAATAACCCATTGCAAATTGAAGCTGCTCTTTTGCATCTGCCTTTTAATATGAAAAGCAAAAGATACATTAATACGGTAGTCACAGCTTTTATAATATATTGATTACGTTTTTTCTCTATATATTCAAAAAAGAGCCCCTGCTTTTCTTTTACGGTATGAACCCCGTCGCGTACACCGGAAAGTCCCGCTTTTATCTGAGGTTTAAGAGCAATTACACTCTTTCTCACGCCGACAACGGCATTATCAGCCTTAACAATGTACGAAATTAAGGTGATTGCAATAATTATTTCCGCTATAAAAATTGTTGCAATAAATAAAAACATAAATTTAATTATTTCTTATTTTGTATTATATTTGAATTATAAATTATTAAAGAGAGATTGGAAATACGTCTAAAGGACTATTTATGCTTAACAAATTCAAATTTTATACATCTTTGCTTCTTGCAAGAACAGCGCACACGGGGATTAAAATGCTTTCAAAGTCAGGCGGCACTTCGTTTGCGGGAATGGCTGTTCTGAAATATTATCCGAATTTTCTGGCTCACTGCAGAGATTATATAAACGAAAAGAGCATAACGGTTACGGGCACAAACGGAAAAACCACAACGTCCGGACTTATTTCACATATTCTGGAAACCGCACATCAAAAAGTTATCCACAACCTTAAGGGCGCCAACATGCTGACAGGTGTCGCAAATGTTTTTGCGCTTGAGCTGGAGCCGTTTAAAAAATTTGACTATTCCGTTATTGAATCTGATGAAGCATATCTTACAAAACTTTATGATTTTATGCCTTCGGACTATCTTGTTGTAACAAACCTGTTTCGGGATCAGCTTGACAGATACGGAGAACTTGCCACAACAGCCGGATTTATCAAAAACGCAATCAGCAAAAATCCTGATTTAAAACTGGTTTTAAATTCGGATGACCCGCTTGTTGCATCTATGGATAATACAAATTATGCGGTTTATTACGGTTTTGAAGATGTGCAGTTTGCCTGCGATTACAAACAGGATTCAAACGCCCCGTCAGAAGTTTTCAACTGCCTTTGCGGAGAACCGCTTAAATATTCAAAAAGATTTTTTGCGCAGCAAGGACATTATTTTTGCCCCAAATGCGGCTACAAAAGACATTCATGTGATTATTCGGCCAATGCGGTTATTCACAACGATTTTTCGGATATTGAAGTAAACCACAACGAAATCAGGTACAATTTCAGAATTAATCTTATCGGGCTTTACAATGCATATAATGCTCTTGCGGCAATCGCTCTGGCTTTTGAACTCGGGCTTAATCAGGCTGAAATCCAAAAAGCTCTGGACAGTTACAAATCTATTTTCGGACGTACTGAAAGACGCACAATTAACGGGCATCAAACTCTTATTCAATTGATTAAAAACCCGACAGGTGCAAGTGAAGTCTTGAAAACAGTAGATTTAAATTCAAATATTGTAATTGCGATTAACGATAATTATGCCGACGGCCGCGATATAAGCTGGCTCTGGGATTCTGATTTCGAACAACTTAAAAATGCAGAGAAAAAAGTTATCACCTCCGGCGTTCGCGCAAATGATATGGCGTTAAGGCTTAAATACGCAGGGATTCCGCAAAATAGAATAACCGTTGAACCTTCAATTGAAAAAGCCATTGAATTAGCTGCAAAAGATGAAGACAAAAATGAAAAAATAACGATTCTTCCGTCATACACAGCGCTTTTAAAAATTAACAAACTTAAACTCAAAAAATAACATATTTTATATTCATTGACAAGGGCTTTCGCTTGTTTCAAAATATTTATTGTGTAAATAATTTTGACCGGAACCGAAAAGAGAAAAGAGGTAAAAAATGCTTTTAGGTGTAAATATAGATCACGTTGCAACACTCAGAAACGCAAGAGGCGGAATTGAACCTTCCGTAATCAAGGCTGCAGAAATCGCAGAAGAAAACGGTGCAACATCAATTACAACACATTTAAGAGAAGACAGAAGACATATTAAAGATGAAGATGTTTACACGCTTATAAAAACATTAAAAACACGCTTAAACCTTGAAATGGCAATGGCAGACGACATTCAAAAAATCGCGCTTGAAATTAAACCTCATTCAATTTGTCTTGTTCCGGAAAAAAGACAGGAAATTACGACCGAAGGCGGACTTGATGTTGCAGGACAAACAGAAAAAGTATCTGAATTTATCAAACCGATTCTTGATGCCGGCATTATAGTAAGCCTTTTCATTGATCCGGATGAAGCACAGGTGAAAGCATCTGCCAAAACAGGCGCACAATTCATTGAAATGCACACGGGAACTTATTCAGAAATGTTCGGAACCGATAAAGAGGAAGTTGAATTTTTGAAATTAAAAAATTCGGCAGAACTGGCGCAAAGCCTCGGATTAACTGTAAATGCGGGCCACGGGCTAAATTATCAAAACGTAAAAAGAATGCATGAAATTCCGGGACTTTTTGAACTTAACATCGGGCATTCAATAATTTCACGTGCCGTATTTACCGGACTGCCGGAAGCTGTCTGTACAATGGCAGAATTGATAAAATAATTCACACTTAAAAAGCGCTAAAGGAAAATCAATGAAAGATAAAAAAGAAATAATTGAAGAAATGCAGCAGGTTGCAGAACAAATGAAACTTGATGATATAGAGGAAAATCCCGATATTGTAAATGAATTTTTCGACTGCGACTGCTGCGGACAATATAAGTGCCTTGCAGGTTCCATTCAATACGGCTCTTACAGACTCTGCAACGACTGTGTTTTGCTTGCTGAAACGAGTTTTGCACTAAATAAAATCAAGGATGTGCAAGAATTGATTGATGCAATGGAGGACAACAGACTTGAGGGGATGTGCGAATTTTTAAAACAGGAAGAAAAACGAGAATTAAACTAAAAGGATTAGAAAAAAGTTTTTCTTATTTTTAAGGCCTAATTCTAAAGGCTGTAATTAATTTATGAAAAAATAATTCTAAAGTATTAATTTTTCTTTACAAATAGTTATAAAGAATTAGTTGCGTGGTATATATATAATATAGATAAGGGATATCGATTACAGTTTTTATATTAACCCCGAATGAAATGTACTTTGGCAGAAGCGCAACCATTCAATATACGTGCCGTTGCTGCCACAACGGCACCCCTTAATATATCAAACTTGAAATCCACAATCTCTTAGACTAATATCATATACGCGGAGCGGAAATATTTAACCGCTCTTTTTATTTTACGTGTATAATATTAGTATGAATAAAAAGATTTCCGAAAAAGTTATTAACCGCTTAACGCTCTATCATTGCATTTTAGACGATTATATCAATAAAAATATTGAGTTTATTGCAAGCAATCAGATTGCATCGCTTTTGAATATTGACGATTCTCAGGTGAGAAAAGACATCAGTATTTTAAATAATTCCGGCAAATGCCGCGTCGGCTACATTGTCAAAGAATTAAAAAAATCCATTGAAACAACTCTCGGATTTTCCAAAACCAAAAATGCATTCATTATCGGCGCGGGAAACCTCGGTATGGCACTTGCAAAATATGACAACTTTACAAACTACGGTCTGAATATAATTGCTCTTTTTGACAACGACACAAAAAAAATCGGAAAAACAGTAAACAATAAATTGATTCTTGATATTGAGAAACTTCCGAATCTGAGCCGGAAATCGGGCGTCGATATTGCAATCTTAACCGTTCCAAAAACTTTTGCGCAAACAACGGCGGATTATCTTGTCAAAGCAAATATCAAATATATCTGGAATTTTGCCCCTGTAGTTCTGTCAGTTCCGGAAGACGTTCAGGTCTGGAACGAAAATCTTATGGGCAACTTTTTACAGTTTACATACAATATTTAACTTATACAGCAGTAAGACAATTAAGTTGATAAAGATATCTTAAGCCCTCAAGCGTCAATGTAGGATTGATGAAATCAAACGGGCGCTTTAAGTAATTTGCAATAAGACCGGAATAGCCGCCTGTTGCAACAAGAACCGCGCGTTCGCCAAGCTCTTTTTCACACTGTTTGACAAGCCCGTCAATCATACATGCAGAACCTCTGATTACGCCGGATAATATTGCATCCGCCGTATTGTGACCGATTGCATTGTTTGAAATTGCAACGTCAATTCTCGGAAGTTTTGATGTAAATTTGTTTAAAACCTTCATCTGTAAACTTAATCCGGGCGCAATAACGCCGCCGATAAATTCACCGCTGCGATTTACGATATCAAAAGTTGTCGCTGTACCAAAATCAACAACAATAACGGGTTTGTTGTAAAGAACATATGCTCCTGCGGCATTGGCTATTCTGTCTGCGCCGGCTTCTTCAGGATTGTCCAGTACAATCTTAATACCGGTATTAATCGCCGTACTCAAAAACATCGGCTCTAACTTAAACACGTTTTTTACTGCATTTTTAAATTTTTCGTTCAATTCCTCAACAACAGAAGAAATTATGCAGCCATCAACATTGAAATCCTTAAATAAGGACTTCAAAAGCACTTCGTACTCCTCTAAAGACAAATCTTTGTCTGATGCAAGTCTGAATTCTTCAACAAGCGCATCTTCCTCAAACAATCCGAGCGTAATATTTGTATTTCCTATATCTGCGGTTAAAAGCATAAAAATAGTCCTCTTGTTTCAAGGACTATTTTATAACAAATATTTTTTTATGCAAAACTATGCATTGTGTGCGTTGTTAATATTCTCACCGCTAAATGAGGGCAGCATCATTGCAACCGTTTGAGTATCCGCAGGCGGCTGGCTGACTGCAAGTTTTTTTCTGTATTCTTCAAACGCACTGTTTATTTTAACTTTTGGTTGTGCAAACCCGTCACTCATTTTTTCTAAATATTTATCGTTTTTAACGCCGCCGATTGCGTCAATTCTCATTCCATCTGACATAATGTATCTCCTTGGTTACAGAAACTCTATATCTCTTATACATATATAAAGTATATTATTCCAATATAATTGCGTGATATCACAAAAATAGTTACAAAAGTTTACATATTTGTTTAAAAACCTTGTACTACTTGATTTCTTGACAAATAGCTCCCCGCAAAATATAATTTTTGTATGGCTAAGATTTTAAATGTTGTAAAAGGGACAAAAGATATACTGCCTCAAGATATGCCAATGTGGCACTTGCTTGAGAAAAATGCACTTGATATTTTTTCAAAATACGGGTACAAAGAAATAAGAACACCGATTTTTGAAGTAACAGAACTGTTTGCACGGGGAGTCGGCGATACAACGGACATTGTGAACAAAGAAATGTACACATTTGAAAAAAGCGACCGCTCTTTAACACTTCGGCCCGAAAACACGGCAGGCGTTGTCAGATCTTATATTGAAAACGGAATGAGCAGACTGTCCCCTCCGGTTAAACTCTGGTACAAAGGCCCGATGTTCCGCTATGAACGACCTCAGGCAGGCCGTCAGCGCCAGTTTCATCAGGTCGGGATTGAAATGTTCGGAATAAAAGAGCCGACGGCAGATGCCGAGGCTATTCTTCTTGCTGTTGAT
The DNA here is from genome assembly GCA_944325585.1 of Candidatus Gastranaerophilales bacterium. Lineage (GTDB taxonomy): Bacteria > Cyanobacteriota > Vampirovibrionia > Gastranaerophilales > Gastranaerophilaceae > Scatenecus. The sequence goes on along the minus strand of CALVAS010000002.1, from coordinate 3,966 downwards.
TATTTAAAATCACTCGGACTTAATGATTTGGAAGTTGAAATCAATTCGTTAGGCTGTCCCGAGTGCCGTGAAGCATACAAAAAAAGAATTAAAGAAGTTTTAAAACCCGAATTTGATAATCTTTGCGACGACTGCAAAAACAGATATGAAAAGAACCCATTGAGACTTCTGGATTGCAAAGTCGAAAGCTGCAAAGCGATTTTCGAAAAACCGGAAATAAAAGCTGTGATTCAGTCTGATTTTATTTGCGAAGAATGTGCCGAACACTATTCTAAATTGAAAACATATTTGAATGAACTCGGAGTAAAATATATTGAAAATAAACTTCTTGTAAGAGGTTTGGATTATTATAACAGAACGGTTTTTGAAATAAAATCAAACAATCTGGGTTCACAAAACGCTGTATGCGGCGGCGGACGCTATGACAGTCTGGTCAGAAATCTCGGCGGGGATGATACTCCTGCTGTCGGCTGGGCAATGGGAATGGAAAGATTAATTTCATTGATTCCGACTATTGAACCGCAAAAAATCGACGCATATATTGTATCAAATTCAACGATTGAAGCGTTTAAACTTGCCGAAACTTTAAGAAATGAAGGTTTGACGGTTGAATTTGACATGCAGAACAAAAAATTCACAAAACAACTTGAAAAAGCATCCAAAATAGCTCAATATGCGTTTATACTGGGCGAAGACGAAATAAAAAATAATATGGTTTCCGTAAAAAATCTGTCAACGTCAGTTCAGAAAGCAATTGACAGAAAAAATTTAAGGAGTGAATTTAAAAATGTCTGAAAAATCAAATGAGGTAATCAAAAGGTTATCAAACAGTTTCAGAAAGCGGTTTGATGACTACAGAGGCTTATATCTTTTCGGGGCTTATCTTGACGGCCGCGAACACGAAGACGAAGATATTGAAATCGTTGCAATTTTTGATGTTGAAGACAAATCAAAACGAGAACAGATTTGGCCGTTAATCGGTAAAATTGAGACTGATTTAGATGTTTGTATTGATTTGTACCCGTACACTCCTGCTGACTTTAAAAAAGACGAGGATTTGTATAATGAAGTTATGGAGGAAGGAATTTTCTACAATCCTCTGGGAATCAAACAAGACAAGGGGTTTACAGAATAAAGTATTGATTTATTTTAAAAATTGTGATATAATTTAAAATTGTTAGCCGACAGAAAAGGGGAAAATATGGATAAAATTACAATTCGTTCAGACAGAGACACGGATTACACTTTTCAATACAAAGGAGAAGACGTTACTCTTAAGGCCAGAAGCATTTTGAGCATTGCGGACGGACTTAATCATGTTGTGCTTCCGACGTGCGCAATGAAGATTGCAAATAACCTTATTATCATTAAAGACGACGTTAAAAAATCATAAATCAGGAGGCAAAATGCTTAAAATATTGACTACAAGAGGATTACAGCGCCCCGGGGGGGGCTTAAATAACCCTAAAATACTGAATTTCAGTGGAATTATAAATGCATTTACCTTATCGGAAGTTTTAATAACATTAGGAATAATTGGAATAATTGCAGCTCTTACATTACCCGGCATAATTGCCAAGCACCAAAAAGTCACGACAGTAAACAAACTTAAAAAAGTTTATTCTGTTTTTTCGCAAGCATTACTTTCATCACAAAATGACAACGGTTCACCTGTAGACTGGGTAAATGACGGCGAAGAAATTAACATAGAAACAGCCAAAAAGTATTTTGAAACATATTGGAAACCTTACATTAAAACGGCCAGAATTTGCGCTCAGGGTTCATATTGCGGCTATAAAACGGCAACAGCATGGAGGCAACCGAATGGCAACGCATTTGACACCGGAATAGTCGATGAAAATACAAGAACATCATTTTTTATGCCTGATGGGACATTTGTTTTGTTAATTTACTTTAGTTGGGATACAACAGATGGTACACCCGTTGCTAAATTTTCAAAAAAACAGAGACTGTATATAGACGTTAACGGCAATCAAAATCCCAATATGCTAGGCAAGGATGTATTTTACTTTGTTATTGATTTGGAAAACGCAGCATTAAAACATCCGGAGACTTACAAAAACCAGACAAAAGAAATGCTTATACAAAATTGTCAAACTTACGGCACGCATTGTTCAACACTTATAATGCAAGCCAGCTGGCAAATTGACAAAGATTATCCGCTTTATTAAACTAAGCAGCAAGAGCCGCTAATTTCTGGTTAATTTCGTCAGTTAAACTTGTGTTGTTGGCCTGCACAGCATAAGTTTTTGCTTTTTCAAGCAAGCCGCGAGCTTTGTTATTGCAATTGTAGTCAAGCATTATATTTGCCGCATCCATATAACTCTGTGCGACTTTCAGCGGAGAATCGGCATCTGAATAATGTTTTACGGCATTTGAATAGGATTTTAAGGCTTCCTGCGGCTCGCCGAACTTGTCATAAGCCTTTGCAAGACTTGATGAAACATAACCTTTAACTTTTGCATTATCGGTTTCTGCCGCCAAATCATCCGCAACGGTCAAATAGTCCAAGGCGTCCTGCTCATACATATCAGTGTAAATATTTCCCATCTTTGTTAAAGATGTTGATTGCGCCGCAAGATTTTCACTTTCACCGCCCCACGCAACAGAACTGTAATAATGGTCTAATGCAGGTTTAATCTGATTTACATCATCATAAATCTGCGCCATAGAATAATGTGCTTTTGTTTTTACATTGTTATCTGTTGTCTGATTGAGGGATTTGTTGTAACTTTTCAGAGCCTGAGCGTAATAATCGTGATCGTCGTAAATTTTTCCGACTTCATAATATATTTTTGCACCTGTTTCCGTGTCACCGATTTCTTCCGCTCTTTTAAGCGCTTTTTGGAAATTTTCTATTGCTTTTTGCGGTTCGTTTGCATACGCCAGCTTTTTAGACTGGAGGAAAAGTGATTTTAATTCTTTATCCTGCGGAATATAAACTTTAGTCTGCTGTACAGCAGCATTTTCCGCACTTTCGGCATTTTCTACAACACCGCTTGAGACTTCCATATCAGAAACATTCTCAGGCAGAGTTTTTGCTTTTTCTGTCTTCTTCTGCTCGGTTGATCCTTCAGGAAATTTGACAAGAAACTGCGGGTTTATATCTTTTTCGTTGTAATTAAAATCAATATCCTGTAAAAAGAGCGCATTAACCCAGTTTTCAACAACCTTTGAATCTTTGTTCAGAGTTTTTGAAATATATCTGTCAAGCTGGCGGGAAGCGTTCATCAAATCGGATTTGACAAGACTTGTATCGGGATTTGGCTGCGCAAGCTGTGCCTGAATAAGGCTGATTCTGTTGTTAACCTCTTCACTCAAATCTGCAGGAGTTCCGATAGCAACAGCAGTATTTTTAAAATCTTTCAAAATCTGCGCTATATTAATTTTAGAGGAACGGCCTTCCGTATAAGATGAAGAACTCTTTGTCTGCTCTGTTTTTGCAGTCTGCCCGTAAAGCTGCTGAGCTCTTTGAGACTGTGCAGGGGTTATATTGGTATAAGACTGGACATACTGGTCTTTTGCCTGCTCTACGTATTGTAAACCGCGGCTTCTGGTGTTATTTTGTGATTTTTCTTCCTGCTCCGCCTGTGTACGAGTTTTTTGGGCATCATCATCCTGTTTCTTTTTAACAAGTCCTCTGCCGTCTCTTACAATATACGGGCGCTGGTAAATATTGTTTAAATTCAACCCCATACCGGTTTTACAATACCTCACTAATCTAACTTTTGCATTATGACTGATAATGCGACATTTTAACTATAACCTGAATTACACATAATGTTATCATACTTTCGTATGATATATTTGATATTTATTTAAGGTTTTTGCGGTAAAAGTCAAGGGGAAAAAGCAAAAGAAAAAGGCACCCCTTGCTATGATAGTTTAAAATTTAATTGGGCGCCTATATATTGAGCAAAAAGTATTCTTGTTTAATTTAAAATA
>CALVAS010000001.1 GCA_944325585.1 Candidatus Gastranaerophilales bacterium | reverse complement strand
AAAACAGCGGCAGTATGAAAGCAAATGAAACCGTTAATGTAGACATTCCGATTCTTTCCAGCGCCTCGGCCTTTGTGTTTGACATTATGGCATTTGGAATCGCGCAGCCGCCGATGTTTGTCAAACCGCGGTTCAACAATGTATGCGACTGAATAAATGCCGTTGCATTATATAAACTTCCGCCAAACGGAGTTTTTACGGGGGGCTGTCCGTTATTTACCCGAGATAAATACTGCATAAAGTCATATCCTGATAAAATTTTATCATCAAGAGTTGACACTATGTCAAGAGGAGAATTTTAAAAACTTGACTTAGAGCAGACTCTAAGTGCTATTATAAAATTACATATGCATTAAGCATTATAAATTTTATGGAGAGAATATGAACAGACGTGAATTTATAAAGAATTCTTTACTTTTTACGGGCGGAGCCGTACTTTTAAGCGGATGCTCATTCAAAACAGTAACACCGGAAGTTGTAAACGGAGTTTCAACAACCAGATTCAAAAATCTTGAGGTTTCAAAACTGGGATTCGGCTGTATGCGTCTTCCGACCAATGCAAATGATGCAATTGACGAAGCTCTTAACAAAGAAATGGTTGAGCGCGCTCTTAATGCGGGCATAAATTATTTTGATACCGCATATATGTATATGGGCGGAAAAAGTGAAGAAGCAATGGGTCGTGCTTTAAAAAAATATGACAGAAATTCTTTCAACTTAACAACTAAAATGCCGGTTATGATGCTTGAAAAAGAAGAAGATGTCGAAAGAATTTTTAACGAACAGCTGAAAAGATGCCAGACAGAATATTTTGATTTTTACCTTGTTCACTGTCTGAACAAAATGAACTGGGAAAACACAAAAAAATATAATGTAATTCCTTTTCTTGAAAGGATGAAAGCTGAGGGAAAAATCAGATATTTAGGTTTTTCACATCACGACACGCCGGAACTTTTACAGGAAATTCTTGACTATTATAAAGGCTGGGAATTTGTACAGCTTCAGATAAACAGACTTGACTGGAAAGCCTGCCGCGGAGAAGAGCAATATAATATTGTAAGAAAAGCAAATCTTCCGATTGTTGTAATGGAACCTTTGCGCGGAAGTGCTCTGGCAAATCTTAACGCAGAAGCAACGAAAATTTTAAAGACCTACAATCCTGATGCAAGCACCGCCTCATGGGCGTTCAGATGGCTTGCGGGAAAAGAAGGAATTCTGACAATGCTTAGCGGAATGACAAAACCCGAGCATCTTGAAGATAATATCAAAACTTTCACAAACTTAACACCTCTTTCAAAAGAGGAAGATGAAGTTTATACAAGAGCGATTGCCGCACATTTAAAGAAACTTGCAATCGGCTGTACATCATGCAGATATTGCGAATGTCCGGTAGGCGTAAATATTGCGGGACTTTTCTCAATTTATAACCAGTATATGTACGATGACAGAGAGAACAAAAACGGAAGTTTCGTAAGCCATTACGAAGCGTTAAAAGAATCCGAACGCGCCGATAAATGTATCAAGTGCGGATTGTGCAAATCTAAATGCCCGCAGCAGCTTGATATACCGAAACTTCTGGAAAAAGTAGATGCAGCTTACAAAAAGGCTAAAGGTGCATAATGTTAAAAAAATTCCGCGGTAATAAGAAACCCTATATAATCAGAATTGCTTTTGCCATTCTGATTTTCATACTCTCAATCCTTGCATTTCTGCCGGATTACAAACCGTTCACAACAATTATGGCGCTTAATCTCGGCCCTGCAATTGCAAAATGGATTTCAGACTTTTCAACGGTCACATTGATTGTTGTGCTTTTGCATCTGGCAATCGCATTTCTTTTCGGACGTTTTTACTGTTCGACAGTCTGTCCGTTTGGTATTTTGCAGGATATTATCGGCGGAATTTTCAGAAGAAAAAGCGGAAAAGCAAAGAATTTCTATTATATAAGATACACGATATTTGCCGTTGTAATTGTATTTTTAATTTTAAAAATTCCTGCTGTTTTAAGATTTTTGGATCCGTATTCCAACTTCGGAAATATTTTGACAGGATTTTTGAATTTCAAAACAACTGCAATATGGACATTCATTCCGCTGATTATAATTACAGCACTTGTTCTGTGGAAAAACAGAATTTTCTGCACAACAATCTGCCCTGTTGGAACAGCTCTCGGACTTTGTTCCAATTTCGGTTACAAAAAACTTTATATCTCTGACGAAGTTTGTGTGGGATGCGGACAATGCGAAAAAGAGTGTCCGACCGGCGCAATAAACTCAAAAGAAAAATCTCTTGACAATGAAAGATGTATTCGCTGCATGAGATGCGTCGCCAAATGCCCCGGACACGGAATACTTTACGGGAACAAGCAAGAAAACATTCAATTTAAACCATCCAGAAGAACTTTCATAACAACAGGTGTAATTTTAGCGGCGGCTGTTGGAATTTTTGCAAAAGGGAAAGACGTTGCCAAAGTTGTTATTGAAAATATAAAAAACAAATATATCCTTCCGCCAGGCGCGGGTTCGCAGGAAGAATTCATACAAAAATGCACAAACTGCGGGCTTTGTGTTGAACATTGCAAAGGCAAAATTCTAAGAAAACCCGATGCAGAACATGAAACAGTTTATGTAGACTTTTCATCCGGCAAATGCCAGTTTGACTGCAAAAACTGTTCTGACGTCTGCCCGACGGGTGCAATTAAAAAAATGACACTCAATGAAAAGCAAAACACAAGAATCGGACTTGTAAAATTTGATTATGAAACTTGCAGCAAATGCGGACTTTGTGCACACATGTGCCCCAAAGGCGCAATTACGCATAATTTTGGCGAAAAACCCGTTTATAATCCGCAAAAATGTATCGGCTGCGGCGCCTGCAAAATAATTTGCCCTGTTAAAGCCATTGAAATAGTTGCCATCAACAAACAATCTCAGATATAATAAGATTAAATAAAATGAAAAGATAGGAGAATTTATGTCAATCGGATTTACTGAAATTTTTTTAATAATTGTTGTCGTATTGCTTCTTTTCGGATCAAAACGTATTCCGGAACTTGCAAAAGCGTTCGGTCGCGCAGCATATGAATTTAAAAATGCAAAAGAGACTCTAAAAAAAGAAGCGCAGGAACTGACAGACAACGCACAAAAAGCAGCCGAAGCGGAAGTGCAGAAAAATGACGCATCAAAAGAGCAATAACTCTCAGGAACAATCTTTTATAGAACATCTTGAAGCGTTAAGAAGCATGCTGATTAAATCAATTGCGGCTGTTGTAATTTTGTCGCCCGCAGGATTCTATTTCGCGCCGAAATTTATTGATTTTCTAATAAAAATTTCAATTCCCGAAGGCATTGCAAAACTTCACTACTTTTCGCCGATGGAGGTTTTCGTAATCCAGTTGAAAGCAGGAATTATTCTTGCATTTGTTCTTGCTTTTCCGTATATCATTTCACAGATAAAAACTTTTGTTTTTCCTGCGCTTTATCAGCATGAACGAAAGTTTTTTAACTGGACAATATTTCTTGCAAGCCTGCTTTTCCTTGCAGGATGTTTATTCTGTATATATTTAATCCTGCCTTTGATAATGAACTTTTCCGCGGCATTTGCAACTTCAAACCTTGAAGCGACGTTAGGACTGGAAAATTTTATCAACCTTGCAGGCGGAATGATGCTTGCATTCGGTTTGATGTTTCAATTTCCGCTTTTTGTGCTTGCGGGAGTAAAATTCGGACTGGTTAGTGTTGAAACGCTTAAAAAATCCCGACCGTATATCATAGTCGGAATTTTGATACTTGCCGCAATTTTCACTCCGCCTGATGTCGTAAGCCAGCTTATGCTTGGTGTTCCGACATGGCTTTTATTTGAAGCGGGATTGTTTGCAGCAGGAATTGTTGAAAAAAATTCTAAAAATTCCTGAATAATTCATATGCTTCCGCAGGATTGTCTATATTCTGCACCTTTTTTTCTATCGGACAAATGTCGGTGCCTTTGTTATTCAAAAAATTGTCGACAACTTTATCCGCAGAATAATTTACATCATTCTCTTCAAAAACTTTTACAGCCGGCTTTGTTATCACTGGGGTGTAAACTTTGCGTGCTTTTCCGTAGACCAGCAGAAGTGCTGAAGCCTTTCCGATTCTTTTATCCGCAACATATGCGTTTTCAAAGTTGTCTTTTACCAGATAATTCATAAGAGGGCTTACCCCGCGACCTTCATAGAAGTTTGTGTTTCCGTCTTTGATTACAACAAGAGAATGCTCTTTAAGATAATTTCTTAAAGATTTTTTGGAAGGGCCGAAAATCCCCGCGTTAACCGAAGTTGCAAATAGAGTTATTGCACAAATTCCCAATATTGAATTTCTTATAAATTGTCTTCTGTTCATAAATCCTCCTTATTTTTCAATTTTAACACCTGAAGTTTGCTTGATGTCAATTTATTAATTTACATTGAGTGAAAATTTTTGTATAATAACTGCAAAGAGGATTTTTATGAATAAAGTTAAAATTACTGTTTTAAAGACAACGCTTGATGAAGAGCTTGCAAAAGAATACGGTATAGAAGGATTAACCGCCTGCCCGATGATGAAAGCGGGACAGGTGTTTTATGCGGATTATGCAAAACCGGAAGGCTTTTGTGACGAGGCGTGGAAAGCAATTTATCAATATGTTTTTGCACTTTCACACGGATGCGGCAAAGAATTGTTTTATTACGGCGACTGGATAAAGGTTCCGGGTGTTGCAATCTGCAGCTGCAACGACGGCTTAAGACCCGTTATTTTTAAACTTGAGGCAACGGACGAAAAATCAGTAATTGACTACACTCCTGTTAGATAATCAGTTTGAACACTGTTTTGAAAGCGCCAAATCGTTGCATAAAACAATTATCAAACTTTCACCTGCTTTTGCGTGGTACTTTAATCCCGGCGTAAATAGTCCGACAAGCAGTCCGACACCTGTTCCGACCGGAATACCGATTGCATAAGCTGTACCGAATTTGTGAGGATTAGGAATAAAGGCAAATCCGGTTGCGGCACCTGCGCCTATAATTCCAAGCCCCAGAGTGCTTCCGACAAGTTTGCCCGCTGTATGCCATCCGTTTTCCTTCAATTCACCGTTTTCGGTCGCTGGTCTGGCGCTCATTGCAACCGAGGTTCCGTCAGGGAAAACCAGACAATCAAAATTAAAATATACACGCGCGTTTTTATTCGGCGGTCTTTGTTTTTCTATTCTTATAACCGTTCCGACAACTTTTGAACAGGCAGGAATCAAAAGTGTTCCTTCCTGAGTATAAATGCTTTCCGGAACTGTAAAATTTATTTTATCGCCTGCTTTTGCGCATTCTGATTGGAATTTGCAGTCATAAACAACTCTAAATGCATTTCCTTGGCAGAGAATGTTGCATATATTTAGAATCACAACTTTTGAGTTTGCCGCGCCCTTTTCGCAGAACATATTTTCATAACCCAAAATCTGTTCCTGACAATCAGAGGTTTCGGCATACGCAGTTAAACCGAACAGCATTATTAACAATATTGATAAAAATTTTTTCATACTATTAATATTAAATTTTTTATCTAAAATTTCCTCACCGTAAATAACTATCCGACGGATGAATATTTTCTTTGCTTGAAAAAATTTTTTGGATTTGATAAATTTATATGCGGAAGAGTTTTTAAAAAGCATTTACACCTGCTTTACAGCCGAATTTCAGATTGGAGGAATAATGACTAACGCCGCAACCGAACAATGGCAGCCTGCGAGAAATCCGTGGATTGTAATGATTCCGATAATGTTGTCAGTATTTATGTTTGCGCTTGATGAAACCATTTCAAACGTAGCTTTGCCGTATATGGCAGGAAGTTTCTCCATAAGCCATAACGAATCAACATGGATTATCACAAGTTATCTTGTTGCATCAGGTGTTTTGATTCCTGCGGTTGATTTTTTCTGTAAACTTCTCGGAAGAAAAACTTATCTTCTGATAAGTATCACGATATTCACAATTGCATCAGTTCTTTGCGGACTTTCGACTTCAATGACAATGATGCTTTTTGCAAGAATTTTACAGGGAATCGGCGGCGGCGGAATTATGCCGATTTCGCAGGCTGTAATATTTGAAATCTTTCCGAAAGAAAAAAGGGCTGCCGCAATGGCTGTTTTCGGCCTTGGAGTTGTAATGGCTCCGATTATGGGGCCGGCTCTCGGAGGTTATTTGACTGAAACCCTTTCATGGCCGTTTATTTATTTTATAAATGTTCCGTTCGGTATTATTGCGTTTCATTTGACCAAAATGCTTGTTGAAGATCCGCCTTATGCCAAAAAACAAAAAAATGTTACTATGGATTATTCGGGATTTTTCTTCCTGTGCGTCTGGCTTTTGACTTTGCAGGTTGTGCTGGATAAAGGAAATGATGCCGACTGGTTCGGAGCAGCGTGGATTTGTAAACTTTTTGCGATTTCTATGATGGCAATGGTCGCATTTTTTACAATTCAGGTTAAAAAGAAAAAGCCATTGATTGATTTATCAATTTTGAAAGACGGCAACTTCTTTTTCGGAACAATTGTTTTAATGGTTCTGATGGGTGTGATGATGGCATCTGCGGCAATCCTGCCTTCAATGCTTCAGCAGTTGATGGGTTACACTTCATTCTTAAGCGGTATTTCAATGGTTCCGCGCGGCGGCGGCTGCCTTCTGGCAACAGTAATCTGCGGAGTTTTAACCCCGAAAATCGGCACTAAACCGCTCATTATAACAGGTTTAATCATTCTCGGCATCGGAGGATTAATGTTTGGCGAAATCAATACACAAATTGCTCTCGTTGATATTGCACTGCCGAATTTTGTTTTCGGGCTCGGTATGATTATGGCGATGGTTCCTATGATGAATCTTTCGTGCAGTACACTCGCTAATTCGCAACAGACAAATGCCGCAGGGGTGCAAAATCTTTTGAAAAATATCGGAGCCGCAGTCGGAACTTCAGTTGCAACAACAATGATTTCAAGATTTTCTCAAGCTCACCAGATGATGATGGTCAGTCATCTCAATTATTCAAGCGACACATTTGTCGCAAAAGTAAATGCTCTTGCAGGAAGTTTTTCCGCAAATACGGACATTTCAACGGCTCTTCATATGGCCGAAAATATGATTTACAACCAGCTTCTCCAGCAATCAAGCCTCTGGGGATATGTAGAGACTTTCAGATATTTCGGAGTTGCAGCTTTTGCCGTAATTCCGCTCGTGCTTTTAATCCGCAGAAAAACGCAAAATAAAGTTTAGCCGCCGGAGGGATGAAATTCTTCCTTTTAAAATCTTTAATTATACAGGATAGAAAATTAAGGAGAATTTCATGTTTTACAACGTTTTAAAAGCAAAAGATATTGCAAATCTTGAGGAAGAAAAGTTTGACAGAAAAGTTTTGATGGAGCAAGGCGACGGCAGTCTGAGTGTAATTGCAATCAAAAAAGGCGAAATAATTGACACTCACACATCAACCTGCGATGCCGCGGTATATGTGTTGGACGGAGAAATAGAACTTCATTTTGACGCGCAAAAATTTAAAGTTGAAAAGGGTGAAATTTTACTCTTTAAAAAAGACGCGCAGCATAAAGTTCTTGCAAATAAAGACAGCAAATTTCTTTTGATAAAGATTTAATCAATAAGGCGGCTTCTTAAAAAGAAGCCGCCTTATCAAATTAAGGTTCTATCGCAACTTTAAGACATCCTGCAGGCTTGCTTTCGAAAAATTTGTAAGCATTAATTATCTCATCAAGTTTAAATCGCTCTGTTATCAAAAAATCCGTTGATATTTTCTTCTCTTCAATCAATTTAACAAGTTTTTTACAATGGATTGCATCAACACCGCCCGTTTTAAATGTAAGATTCTTGCCGTACATCTCTGGAAGAGGTAAACTGAGCGGTTCCTCATACATTGCAACAATACCCGCTATTGCATTCGGACGGGCAATTTTCCAGCACATTTCAAAAGTCTCTTTTGTTCCTGCGCATTCAATCACGCCGTCAGCCCCGCGGTTTTCCGTCAAATTTTTAACCTCTTTTTCAACATCACATTCCAGAGGATTAAAAACATAATCCGCAAGCCGCTCTTTCCGGGCAATTTTAAGTCTTGTCTTATCAACATCAATTGCAATAATTTTTCCGGCCCCCATATATTTAGCGCACATCATTGCACATAAGCCTACGGGGCCCGCGCCGATTACGGCAATTGTATCACCTTCTTTAATCTCGCACATTTCCGCGCCGAAATATCCGCTTGACAATATATCTCCGACAAACAATGCCGATTCATAACTTACACCGTCAGGAAGTTTGGTTAAACCGTTGTCCGCATACGGAACCCTCACATATTCAGCCTGACAGCCGTCAATCCTGCATCCGAGTTCCCAACCGCCATTTATGCAGTTGTTTATAAAACCTTTTTTGCAAAAATAACACTCACCGCAGAACGTTTCACAATTAACGCTCACTCTGTCGCCTGTTGAAATCTTTTTTACATCCCTGCCGACCGCAACCACTTCTCCGACAAACTCGTGTCCCAGAACAATATCATTTTTTGCCCGCGGTACAAAACCCTTAATTATATGCAAATCACTCGTACAAATTGTTGAAAGTTTAACCTTAACTATCGCGTCTTTTGAATCAATAATTTCAGGTTCTTCCCTTTCACAAAATTCTATTTTTCCGTCAAAATCTTTGTTATAAACAAGCGCTTTCATATAACTCTCCTTTTTCAGACATATATTATCCGAAAGTATCACAATCCCTATAATACATTAAACATCCGGATAATTTAAAGTTGTTAAAAATAATTTATAATCAAGTTGTCGGGTGCGTAACACAAAATCTTAGGAGAAAAATCAATGAAAGACGACAAAATGAAAGATAAAAACAAAGAAACTTTAAAAGAAAAAGCAGAACATGCTGCTCACGATATTAAAGAAAAAGCGCATGATATCAAGGAAGACGTCAAAAAAGGTGCAGAACATGTAAAAGACAAAGTTGAAGCAAAAGTTGACGAAATGAAAGAAAAACATGCCGAGAAAAAAGCTGAAGAAGCTGAAAAGAAAGCTATGAAAGAGGCCGAAAAGAAGGCTGAAAAATAATTTTTACGGCGGACTGAAATTCAGTCCGCCGTTTTTTAAAATTCATTCATAAAAATTAACCGATTAAATTCAACTTTTGTCCGATATTTGGATGTTCTCTTTTGTAATTTTCCGCCTGCGACTTAATCATTCTTGCCTGATTTGCGACTTTGTAATCCTGATCTGACGGATCAGAAGGCGCCATTGCAGAGCTGATGACGGTATTTGCATCTTTAATTGTTTTATCAGGATTGTTTTTATCAAGAGCAGGCATTCTTATCGGAACATGACCGCCAATCGGAATTCCGTTTGCGTCGCGCTCAATTACAATTCCGCCTGCGAGGCTTCCGCCGGCTCTCTGGTGCGCAAGTTCATGAGAATAAATCTCATTATAGCGTTGATTTATCATTTCCTGACGCTGTTGATTTTGAGCGGATGAATAGTTATTCGAAAATAATCTCACTGCACTTATCATTACTTACCTAACCTTCTTTTCTGCTATTATTGTAGCAGATTTTCTGAAAGTTTGCAATAATTCTTGAGAATTATTAATCTTGCCTGATGAAGAATTTTTGATATAATGTTATTAAATTAAATCGGGCGACGCCCTCAAAATCTGCGGCACTCAAAAAACCGGAACGGAGGACAAAATTGAAAAAGATATTAACATTAGTTTTTTGTATTACACTTGCGGCATCGACTGCATTTGCTGAAACCGAACATCGCGGGAATGCAAACAATTACGTACCTCCGGAAGGTTACGGACAGGATTTGACCGGTTTTATGTACTCAAACTACAAAACCGACGAGGCTTCTGAAAATGCTGACGATTATGCAATGCCGGTGCCAAAATTTTTGCAGCGCAACAAGGAAGAAAAAGCTGCACAGCGCGAACCGCATGAAATTAAGAAAAATTCAGACGGTAAAATGAAAAGCGCTCCGATGAATTACAATCAGTTTCCGCAAAACTATGACAGCAGTCAGCAGATGTTCATGATGCAGAACGGATTGCAAAACATGTATGGAATGCCGTTTTAGCGGCATTTCTTTTTGCCGTTCCAGTCCAAATCAGAGCATCTCAGGTATTCCTGATTTTCGTTATACAATACCCACGCGGTACAGCCCATGCCATTTCGCATACTATCTATAGATGCATTCCATTCAATATTTTTATCACACATCTTTTTAAAAGAGTTGACCGTATCAAAACTTGTGCCTGTTGGATATATTCCATTTTTTGTTAGATAAAAAGCGAATATATCGTTTCCCGGCAAGTCAGGACGTCCTGTTCCATTTATATCAACAATGATTGTTCCGCAAACATTTTGCAAATGTTTTTCATTACCGGCATTTATATGACAATCACCATACCATGACCGGAATATTACTGTTACTCCATCAATCAAACGGACACTTGAATATGATGGAGAGTAGTTATAAATTTTTGTACAATGTTTTGTAACATAATCACTGTCTTTTCCGATACAATTTTGAATTACATTTAAGTACGGCAGAAATTTGTTGGCAAGAATTACATGACTTTGCTGATCGTCCATGAATCCCAGCCCCCAGCCGGTAGGGTCAGACCCGTCCTCATAAGTAAGGCGGTTATAGGTTTGGGATAATATTGAATAGGCTTTCTTAAGACGCGTAACCGTTACTTTTTCCTGTTTCCGCTGTATTAAAGACGGCAGCGTCATTGCGGCTATTATTCCTATTATGCCGAGTGTTATCAAAACCTCTGCCATGGTAAAAGCGTTTTCACGCTTGAGGGTTAAAGCCGGCGTATCCTCGGGCTTTAATGAATCATTTCGGCCTAAATCGCACTCAGGAGCTTTATTGCGGGTTGCCCCCCCCCCCGTAAATCCAATCATAGTCTGCCTTTTCATTCTTTTAGCTCCTTTATTTCTTCCTGATTTTCTGCTTTGATTTTAGCATTGATTTTGAAAAATTTCAAGAAAATGTAATTTTAATTCAGGGCTTTTTCCACAATCGGCGGAATCGGAGCAGATATCAGCATTGTCATATATTTATCATTTTCAGTGCGGACAGTGTTTGCAATTGACACAATCTCCTCGTTATTTTTGAAAAAATATTTGACGGAATATTTAAACTCCGTTATACCTTTAATCGGGTTCTTTTCGTACTTGTAAACGTTGTATGTAAAGAAGTTTTTACCGTTTTCACTCCCGTTTTCCAGATAACTTATTACGGCCTGATCTGTTTTTTTATTCTTGACGAATTTTAAGAGCACACATGTTTCATTCTGTTCAATTTCTTTGTCAAAATTCTCGGCGAATTTAATCGGGTCTTTTTCGTCCGGAAGATGATAAATGCCAAGCATTTGTGTCCAATTTTCATGGCTTTCGTTTTTAGGGAAATATTCGTTCATTGCGTTTGGCAGATTCAAAGATTGAGCAGTTGCCTTTAGTACAAAATTCTGGTTATCGAACTTTATTTCATTTGCTTGCGCTGCACAGGCGAATGCAAGAGAAACCAACAAAGTAAGAGACAAAATATTCAAAACATTTTTAAGCATAATTCTTTTTCCTTTACTTTTCTAATTAAACCATATTGAATACGGAAAAAAATTATACTAAATGCTAATCATTTGAGATACTTTTGAAAATTAAAGACGATTGCTTTTTTTAGAACCCGTCCGGATGATTTTTATGCCAGTTCCAGGCAGAGGCAATGATGTCCTCCAGATTTGAATAAGCCGGCTTCCATCCGAGAATTTGTTTTGCTTTTTCACTTGAGGCAACAAGTTTTGCAGGATCGCCAGCACGCCGCGGTGAAATTACAGAAGGAATCGAATGCCCCGTAACTTTTCGTGCCGTTTCAACAACTTCTTTTACGCTGAATCCGACACCGTTACCCAGATTAAAGATATTATTTTCTCCGCCTTTTTGAAGATATTCAACAGCAAGAATATGAGCCGCGGCAAGATCTGTTACATGAATATAATCGCGGATACAGGTTCCGTCAGGTGTATCGTAATCATCACCGAAAATATTAATACGGGCTCTTTTACCGTTCGGCACCTGCAAAATTAAAGGTATCAAATGCGTTTCAGGGTTGTGAGCCTCGCCGATTTTTCCTGATTTGTGCGCACCGCAGGCGTTGAAATAACGCAGTGAAACAAAATGCAAACCGTGCGCGTTTGATGTCCATTTCATCATTCTTTCCATTGCGAGTTTTGTTTCGCCGTAAGTATTTGTCGGATTTTTACGGGCGCTTTCAAGTATAGGAATACTTTCCGGTTCACCGTAAACCGCCGCTGTTGATGAAAAAACTATTTTGTCCACTCCGTTTTTAACCATGGATTTTAAAAGCACCATTGTTCCGTAAAGATTGTTGTCGTAATATTTCAGAGGATTTGTCATGCTTTCTCCAACAAGAGAGTTGGCTGCAAAATGAATGACTGCATCAATTTTTTCTTTGCTGAAAAGTGCATTCAAAAAATCAGCATTGCGAATATCGCCCTTATAAAAACGTGCTTTCGGATGAACCGCTTCAATATAACCGGTCTCTAAATTGTCTGCAATAACAACATCTTCGCCGTTTTCCTCAAGCGCATAAACCGTGTGTGATCCGATATATCCTGCACCGCCTAAAACTAATATTGTCATCTTCACCTCATTTCAAATACAATCTTACGGTTTTTAAAATCCGTTTAAACCGATTAAAAATGTCAGTTATTCTATTTTATTACATAAATCATTTTTTAAAGCAAGTCTGAAATTAAATAAAAAGACACAAAGAAAGCCTGCAAATGAGCCCAACCGGTATTACAGAGTATTTTTCACAAAATTTTTAAAAATGTGATAATATTTAAAAAAATTTGGGCATAATTTTTACATACCGATTCAGAGGAGATTTATATGGAAGACGCTTTGCAGAATGATGCAATTGATGCACAAAGAGCATTAAAAGCAAAACGCATGAAGGTTTTTATCACATTTGCGGCAGGAATGGCAGGCCTCCTGTTCGGGCTCGATATAGGCGTAATTTCAGGTGCATTACCGTTTATAACAACGCATTTTGAACTTTCCAGCAGACTTCAGGAATGGGTTGTTTCAACAATGATGCTCGGAGCCGCACTGGGTGCAATTTCAACCGGATGGATTTCCTTCAGACTGGGACGAAAAACAAGTTTGACGGCAGGCGCCGCACTATTTATAATCGGTTCTTTAGGTTCTTCTCTTGCACCGAATGTTCCGATTCTTCTTGTGTCAAGGGTTTTGTTGGGATTTGCAGTCGGTATCGCATCTTATGTTGCACCGCTTTATCTTTCTGAAATGTCGGAAAAAGAAGACCGCGGAAAATTGATTTCCATGTATCAAATGATGGTTACAATCGGTATTCTTGTTGCATTTATTTCCGATACTATTTTCAGTTACGGCGGACACTGGCGTATGATGCTCGGAATTATAAGTTTACCGGCACTGTTATTAATGATTTCGGTTTTCGGACTGCCTGACAGCCCGCGGTGGCTTGCGTCCAAAGGAAAGTTTGATAAAGCAAAAGAAATTTTAAGAATGCTTAACACAACAGATGCAAAAGCCGACAGTGAATTGAATGAAATTCATGAGAGTTTGAAGGTTAAGCAGGAAGGCTGGAGTTTATTTAAAGAAAACAAAAACGTAAGGCGTGCTGTTTATCTGGGAATGCTATTGCAGGCAATGCAACAGTTTACGGGTATGAACGTAATACTTTATTATGCTCCGCAGATATTCAAGCATGCCGGTTTTGCAAATACCGAACAACAAATGATTGCAACCGTTATTTGCGGTGTGACAAATGCGCTTGCAACGATTATTGCAATGAAGACTGTTGACAAACAGGGCAGAAAACCTGTTTTAAAAATAGGGTTTGCGGGAATTGCAATCGGCACGTTCTTGCTGGGTGTTTGTTTATATATGATTAATGCGGGATTCAGCGCTCTTTGGATTTCGATTTTCGCCATTTTAATGACGTTATTTACTATTGCAAGTTTTGCAATGAGCGCAGGGCCTGTTGTCTGGATTTTATGCTCCGAAATTCAACCGCTTAAAAGCCGTGATTTTGGTGTAGCTTGTTCAACAACTACCAACTGGATTGTTAATATGATTATCGGAGCTACTTTCCTGACATTAATTAATACATTTGGTATTGCCGTAACTTTCTGGATTTATACGGGTATGAATATTCTATTTGTTATTCTGACTGTTTTATTAATTCCGGAAACCAAAGGCATTTCGCTTGAAAATATCGAAAAAAATCTTATGGACGGCAAAAGGCTTCGGGATATCGGGGTTTAATCCGAACAACGAGGCGCCGGCAGAGCCGGCGCCTCGTTGTGTTTATTTATACCTTTTTATGCATTAACCGTAAAATAATCTTCCATTGTCTCCATAATCACATTATGCATACACTCGGCGCCGTCTTTTACAACAGAAGGCTCGTGCGCTTCTCTGATTACATCATCATAATCTTCTTCAAATATTTCTTCCATATTTACACTTAAAGCAAGTCCGTTATTTACATCATCACTGTCCAAATAATCCTTGTTCACAACAAATTCTTTTGAAGGCTTGTGAATAATTTCGTTGAGCAGTTTTGCCAGAAATGAAAACATAGGCAAAGTTTCATCATTTACCCGTAAAGGCATATCATTTAATATAAACTGCTGTTCAACTTCTCCGTCGCCGTCGTCATCATAAACTTCCATATCTATAGCAAGATTTAAAAAATCTTTATTAACAGGGTTTCTGTAATCAGAATAAGACAATCCCGATTTTTCAAGAGCCTTTTTAAATCCTGTTAAATGTTTGCCGTTGTAGTCGTCTGTTAATTGAATATTTAACCACTGGGTATCCCCTGCGAGTATATTATCTGCACGTTTTTCCTGAGAAGCGTAATAAGCATGCTCATATCCGACATTTTTTATTCCTGTAAAATTAACTTGCATTCAGTCCTCCATATTTGAATATTAGAATATAAATCCGAAAATTTATTTTTTTGCCTTTTTATTTTTGTAAATTTTTGCAAAGATTTTCTGGCATTTGCCGGCCGCCCTTGAAGGCTTGCGGAATTGCACCGATATATAAACAAAAATTCGGTCATAAGACCGAATTTTTTAGACTTAATATATTTAATAAATTTTATTTTTTACGTGATTCAATCACTGATTTCAAAACTTTCTCCGCATTTTTTGCCCTGTCTTTTCCGGCATTTTGTTTTATGATTTCAATAATTTCAAATGCTTCATCTTCTGTAACGCCTGTATTTAATGCACCGTTAATATGCCCCTGAAGCTGCGGATTAACACCTTCTATTGATGCAAGCGCAGAAACCGTTGCAATTTCACGGTCTTTATAACTTAAAACACCGCGCTCAAAAATATCACAGAACAAATGCTCTTTTAAAAACGTGCCTATCGCAGGCGCAAAAATTTCATACGGAGCTTTTGCGGAACTTCCGCCGAAAAGTTTGTCTACATTAGCCTTTCCTACATCATATTTGTTTTCTGACGGAACAGTTTCAGGCTCCGGCCCGATTACATCATTAATTCCTTTTGCTTTACGCTCTTCCGTAACCTTAAGCGCAGTATTTATTCCGTTCAAACTCCGCGGAAATCCAACATATGCGTACATCTGAATGAGAACTTCTTTTACTTCGTTTACCGTAAGACCCTCATCAAGCCCCTTGTTCAATGCCTTTTCAAGATTGTCCAAATCTCCCGTGGCAGTTAATGAAGCAATTCTTGAAATATTTTGTTCTCTAACGGTTAATTTTCCCATATCTTCTGCCTCCGCTCTTAATACCGTCCCGAATACGGTCATTACAATTGCCGTAAAAATTAATAATAACTTTTTCACAAATCACTCTCCTTTTACAAGTTCCTTTTCTTTTTTACAAAGCGTTTGATAATAAATATCTATTTTATAGTCAAGTTTGTCAATAGTGCTTTGTATGGCTTCGCGTTTTTCAACCAATTTTCTTCTCTCTTCAATCAAAATTTCACGTCTTTTTTCAATTGTTTCATCTCCCTGATTGCAAAGGTCTATGTAATTTTTTAAAATCTCGATTGAAAGCCCTGCTCCGCGCATACATTTTATAAATGCAACCCAGCTGCAATCCTTCTCCGAATAATCCCTTATCCCGCTTGAATTCTTTTTTACATTTGGCAAAAGCCCCATTTTTTCGTAATATCTCAGCGTATCAACCGGCAAATCGTATTTTTTGCTTACTTCCGAAATTTTCATATATAAATCTCCATCTTCATTTAAAATCTTAACATTTAGAGTCAACTCCAAGTCAAGTTTTTCTGTTTTTTTATGATAATTTATTGTTGAAAGAGATGTGAATATGGAATTTAAAACAAATGTTATGAGAATGCTTGATAAGCATAAAATAAATTATAAACACTATACATATGCGGAAACCAATGCCGTAAGCGGGGTTGAGGTTGCAAATGTTCTGGGGCAAAATCCGGAACAGGTTTTCAAAACTCTTGTAACAGTTTCAAAATCAAAAAAATATTATGTTTTCATGGTGCCCGTAGAAAAAGAATTGGATTTAAAAAAAGCAGCACACGCCGTTGGTGAAAAATCAGTTGAAATGATTAAATCCAAAGAGCTTTTGCCTGTTACCGGTTATATTCATGGCGGATGTTCTCCGATAGGGATGAAGAAATTCTTTGACACAACAATCGACATATCCGCAAAAAATTTTGATACAATTATTTTCAGCGCGGGCAAAATCGGCTATCAGGTCGAAATGAGCCTTGATGAACTCTCTAGAGTAATCCGGTTTCAGCTTGCAGAAATTACAGGTTAAACAATATTCCCTTAAAAAACACTCATTTTTTTCATTCATCCAAAGTTTTAAAAACAGGATGATAATTAACAATTTTATTCTGCCATTTTGAATTTCCGGACGAAATTGCCATAAAATATTGCTCAGGCACATCATAAGTTGATTTTAATCCGAAATTGGACGCAGGTTTAAACCCGAAACGAGAATAGAACTTGTCGTCACCCAGAACAACAATTAAATTGCACTTTTTAAGTTCATTCAACGTAAACTTAATAAGTTTTGTTCCAATGCCTCTATTTTGATATTCAGGCAGAACAGCAACAGGTGCAAGCCCCAATCCTGCGGGAACATTGTCAATATAAACCGTTGAATACATTATATGCGCAATTATTTTATCCCTGAAAAGTGCAACGCAGGAAAAATATTCCGCATCAGAATCTCTTATAAGATTAACGAGATTTGCCTCTGCGTTCCGATTAAACGCAAGTTGATTTACTTTAAAAATTTCATCTTTATCAATTTCTTTTTCTGCCCGCAAAATTATGTTCATTGATTTCACGCTATAAATAACATTTACGTTCCTGTCCTTCAACGCCCGCATAAAGTTCTACATATTGTTTTGCCGGACTTGAATCAATTTTTGTCAAAAGGACTTCTTCAATCTGGAAAAACCCTACATCACCCGACATTTCAATATCAATTTTAATCGGTTTTCTTTCTCCGTGATGAATTCCTATACGATTTATTGCGTTTGCAGAATATTTGTGAATATCTCCGACTTTCGGCGTTGTATTAATCGAAAGCGGAATCCTTGCACGGCCTTTTGTCATATCACAGCCGTCCGCAATCAGTATAATTCCGGCTTCAATAGAGTGAATTTTTTTAGAAGACATATGCCCGATTATCGCCTCGATTGCAAGAGATTTTATTACAACACGACGATGCAAATCCTCAGGTAAAATATGTATCAAAGCCCGTTCAATTATCGGTTTGGCAAGAATTACGGACATATCTTCATGTCCCTGACGTCCTATCATCATTCCTAGATCGTGCATTAAACCCGCCAGAATGACAGCGCACATACTGTCTTCAAATGTTCCGATTTCTTCTGCCTCAAGCGAGGTTTTAATGCCGGAATCCTGCAAAATATTCAGCATTTTTATGGCATTACCCACAACCTGACGCATATGCACAGGCCCGTGATCGTTATAACCCAGTCGTTTTATCGAAACATTGTTTGCATACTCCTGCATCTCCTGCAATTCTTCGTCCGCAAAAAGATAATTGACAAGTTCCAGACAAACCGGACTTTTTTCAAGTCGTTTTATAATTTTAGATTCCAGAGCAACTTCTTTAACTGATTTCATTTTTATAAACCCTTTATCAAATGTCTTTAATTACATGATAACTCATAATTGTAAAAACTTACAGTCTTTTTAAACATTTTTCGCATTCAGGTTCTGCATGGATTGAAATGTTGCAAATTCCGAGTTCATTTCTGATTTTATCCTCAAGTTCATCACAGATATTGTGGCAAATTTCAATTGTCATATGCTTGGGAAACAAAAGCGTCATTTCGATTTGTTTTTCGGGGCCGGCGCTTCTGGCTTTCAAAGATTTGTAGCCCAGAATTCCGTCCTGATTCATATATTTTGTTATTATATTTTCTATTTTATTCAAATCCTCCTGCGGCAAAGAACCGTCAAGAAGATTGTTGAGAGTGGTTTTTGAAATTGAAAAACCTGTTTTTAATATAAAAAGTGCAACGACAATCGCAATTATCGGGTCAAGAATAATAAGACCGATAATTTTAATCAGAATCAACCCTATCAGAACGCCGAGAGAAGACCAGATATCCGTTCTCAAATGTTCGCCGTCTGCATAAAGAGAAATTGAATTTGTTTTTTTTGCGACCCTGAAAAGATAAGAACTTACCAGAAAATTTGAAACAACCGCAATTGCCATAACAGAAATTCCCAAAAAAGATTCGTTTTCCATGGAAACGCCGAAAATCAATTTTTTCCCTGCCTCGAAAATTATGAAAAATGCGGCAAAAACAATTAAACCGCCTTCAATAAAGCCTGACATATCTTCGTATCTTCCATGTCCGAAAGGATGTTCTTTATCGGCAGGCTCGGACGATTTCATAACCGCGAAGAAAGTAAGAACTGATGCAAGAAAATCGCTCAGAGAATGAATCGCCTCAGAGATTATACTGATACTTCCCGAAACAATTCCGGCAGCCAGTTTTAAAATAATAATCGCAGCATTTGAACCGATTGAAAGTCCTGCCGCAAGTTTTTTTTCAAAGACATTTTGCATAAAGGAATTATGGCATTTTTCAGTGAAAAAGTAAAGTTGATTTTTTAAATAAAAAAGATATAATTAATATATGGAAGAAGGATACAAAGAGAGCTGGAAAAACTGGCTTAAACCAATATATGATGAAGCCAAAACTTATCTTGACAAACTTGCGGACAGAATTATCTTTCTGGGAAGAATCAAAGATAATTTAACTGTTGTGGATGCAGGTACAGGGCTGGGACTTATAGGTTTCCGAGTTTTTAAGAAGTTTAAAAATTTAAATGTTATCGCAATTGACAAAGATAAAGAGTGCCTTAATTACTGCAGGGAAATCATTGAAAAAAATAATATCCGAGAAAATTATAAACTGATTGAGGCAGCTATAGATGAAAAAATACCTCTTGAAGACTGTTCTGCGGATAGAATTCTTGAACGTGCTGTCACGATGTATTGTGTAAATAAACAAAATGTTTTAAACGAATATTACAGAATTCTAAAAAAAGACAGTCAAATTTCGCTTTTTGATGTAATATTTTATGATAAAACTTTTAGAATTTATGATTATTTAAACCCGAAAATCACAAAAAATTACGAATTTTATAAAGCTGTTGAAGATAAAGTCCGGAATGAATTTTATGATCCTTTGACAAATTTTGACGAAAAAACGTTGAAAAATGATTTGAAATCTGCCGGATTTAAAAATATCTGTATTTTTAAAATTAAAGATTATGAATTCTGGCGTTGTTCTGAAAAACTTGAAGATGTCAATTTGTTTTATTATGGACTTCCACACGTATTTTCTTTAAAAGAAAAATTCCTAAAATACATGACGGATGAACAGTTTAAAATTTATTATAATGAAGTTGAAAAACAGTTGAAAAATAAAAAAATCAAATATTACGGATTTCTTCTTTATATAACAGCTTTAAAAACACCTTCTTTTTTAAGCAAGATGGAATTCTTTTTTACGAATTTTAAATTTTTGTTTTCTTATGTTTTGATAAAAAAATTGAGAAGTAAAATCAAT
Source organism: Candidatus Gastranaerophilales bacterium (assembly GCA_944325585.1). Taxonomy (GTDB): domain Bacteria; phylum Cyanobacteriota; class Vampirovibrionia; order Gastranaerophilales; family Gastranaerophilaceae; genus Scatenecus. The sequence goes on along the minus strand of CALVAS010000001.1, from coordinate 64,990 downwards.
TTTCTGTTTAAACTGGGGTATGATTATTATTAAAATCTTCCGTCGCATTCGATATTACAGAAAGCGCATCCGCCGTCATGTAAATTATATTCAAACAATTGATACCCGTTTCTTACAATTACCGGCTTGCCGCAATTTTTGCAATATGTACTCGACACTGCCTGATTTGTAAGATTGCCTGTATAAACATATTTTAACCCTGTTTCCTGCGCAATTTTGTATGCTTTCAAAAGTGTTGCAAAATCCGTGGATTTTTTGTTCATAAATTTATAGTTAGGGAAAAACGCGCTGAAATGAAGAGGCACACAATCTCCCAAATTTTTTAAAATCCATTCGCATTCGGCTTTAATTTCACTGTCAGAATCGTTTTCGCCTTCAATCAGCATTGTTGTAAGTTCGAGCCAGCAATCAGTTTCGTTTTTTACATATTTTATAGTTTCAAGCACCGGCTCAAGTCTTGCAAGACAGTTTTTCCTATAAAAACTTTCACTGAATCCTTTCAAATCTATATTTGCCGCATCCATATGTTTGAAAAATTCCGCGGCAGGCTCCGGATTTATAAAACCTGATGTCACGGCAATCGTTTTTATACCCGCTTCACGGCACAACTTTGCCGTATCAAGTGCATATTCAAAAAATACAATCGGATCATTATATGTAAAAGCCACGCTTTTGCAATTGTATTTCCGTGCGATTTCAACAATTTCAGCAGGAGAAGTTCTATTTAAAAGATGACAATCACTTTTATTTTTTGTTGTTTTCCAGTTCTGGCAGAATTGACATCCCATATTGCACCCGAGAGTGCCGAAAGACAGGACGGAACTCGACGGAAAAAATTGATACAACGGTTTCTTTTCAATCGGATCTATAGCAAGCCCCGTATTATAACCGTATGAAACTAATTTTATCTCACCGTTTTCGTTCCTGCGCACATGACAAAATCCTTCCTGACCCTCTTTTAAATTACAATTTCTCGGGCAGATAAGACATTGTATTTTATCACCGTTTTTTCTTTGATACTTCATATAATTATTATAATACTTTTTTAACGATTTAAAAATTCCGTTAACAATTTCTTTGCCCTCTGATGGTATTGTATAATTATATTTGTTATATACTTATGCTATAAGAAACGGGGGGATATTATGAAAAAATTTTTGAAACTCGCTGTTCTGGGTATTGCTGCATTTATGTTTATGATTTTACCCGCTTACAGCAAAACTGAAAAACTTTCAAAAGAAACAAAATCAATGCTTATTGAAAAATTGAATTCTTCGTCTCTTGTTGTTTACAAAGACGGCGAAACCACTGCATTTGACGGCCGCGGATTAGTTCCGCTCGTAAATTATCTGGACAAAAGCGATTTTAAAGGTGCATATGTCTTTGATAAAGTAGTCGGACGCGCGGCAGCATATTTATATGTTTACGGCAACGCTGATTATGTTTACGCCGACACTATTTCAAAACCGGCAAAAGAAATCTTGAAAGAACACAAAATCAAATTTGATTCAGCAAAAACTGTTGACGAAATTCAAAACAAATCAAAAACAGGCTTGTGCCCGTTTGAAGAGTTGACAAAAAATGCCGAAAATCCGGCTCAGGCTTACGGTTTGATTTACAAGAAATTACATCCGGATACGGCAGTTGTGTATTTCACGCCTGAAATAACTTCTGAAAATCTTGTTGAAATGTACAAAACTTTAGGGAAAAACCTTCAGGGAAAAGTTGCAGTAAAAGTTCATTCAGGTGAACCCGGCGGACATAACTTTTTACAACCTGAATTTATCGAACCGATTATCAAACATTTAAACGGTACTATTGTTGAATGCAACACAGCTTATGAAGGAAGAAGAGACACAACTGAGGAACATAAACTTGCTATCAAAGAACACGGATTTGATAAAATTGCAAAAGTCGATATTATGGATGAAGAAGGCGAAATGGAACTTCCGGTTCCCGACGGAAAACAGATTAAAGTTAACTATGTCGGTTCGCATTTAAAAAATTACGATTCCATGCTTGTGTTATCACACTTTAAAGGTCATCAGATGGGCGGATTCGGCGGAGCATTGAAAAACATGTCAATCGGAATTGCGTCATCTCACGGCAAAGCCTACATTCACGGAGCAGGCAAACCCGAAGAAATGTGGACATGTGAACAGGATAAATTTTTAGAATCAATGGCAGATGCAGACAAATCAGTTATGGATTATATGAAAGGAAATATCACCTTCATTAATGTTATGACAAGAATGTCAGTTGATTGTGACTGCAACAACAATCCGGCAAAACCGGAAATCGCAGATATTGGAATTTTAGCTTCAGATGATCCTGTTGCTCTGGATCAGGCCTGTGTTGATTTAGTTTATAAATCAAACGATGCCGGTAAAAAAGCTCTTATTGAAAGAATGGAGTCAAGACATGGAATTCATACTGTTGAAGCCGCTGCTGATTTAGGTATCGGGGTTCGCAAATACAAATTGATTCCTGTTAAATAAATTTTGTAATCTGCACTAAAACAGATAAAAAAGGACTGTTAAAAAAACAGTCCTTTTTAATTTCTATCAAATATTTCTCAGACTTTTTGCCTGTCCTCAAGTTCCGCAAATTTAGCTGCCATTGTCGGATTGTTTTTTGTCAAACGTTTGATGCTCAAATCTTCCGCCTTATTGTTTGCAAGACGCAAATTGTTTTCTGATGAAAGAAGAGCTTCTTTTGTTTTTTGAAGATGATCAATTGTTTTGTCAATTTCTTCAATTGCTGTTTTAAACTTTTTGCTTGCAAGTTCGTAATTTCTTGAGAATTTTTCTTTAAATTCGTTCATTTCCGCCTCAAAATTTGAAATATCAATATTCTGATTTTTAATTACTGCAAGTTCATGCCTGTATTGAAGCGAATTAAGAGCAGCGTTCCGCAAAAGCGTAATCATCGGAATAAAAAACTGAGGACGAATCACATACATTTTCGGGTAACGGTGCGACATATCAACAATTCCTGAATTATAATATTCGCTTTCAGGCTCCAGAAGAGAAACCAAAACAGCATATTCACAATTTTTTTCGCGGCGGTCTTTGTCAAGCTCTTTCAAAAAATCCTCGTTCTTCTTTTTTGTGGAAGTTGAATCCGCTTCATTCTTCATTTCAAACATTATTGAAATAAATTCAACGCCGTCAGAATCGGTTTCTCTGAAAATATAATCACCTTTACTGCCCGTTCTGGCGTCGTTATCCTTTTCAAAATACGCATTTTGAAAACCTGTCGGACGGATTCTGTTAAACTCGATTTCACAATACTGCTCGAGACTTTCTCCAATCATTTTTGTTGATAGTTTGGCTTTAAAATCTTTATAACGTGCAATTTCTTCATCTTTGTAACGCAATTTTGCTTCATACTGTTCTTTCAACGACTGCTCTTTCAACTGGCTTTCTTTTTCACTTGTTTTGATTTGTTCTTCAAGTTTGACAAACTGAATATTTATTTCGGAAAGTTCTTTATCCTTTTCCGTCAAAGCCTTGCTTATTGCAAGTTCCGTATCGGTCTTGTATGAATCAATCTGAGCTTTCAGTCTTGCAATTTCCATATCTTTTTCGGATGAAATTTCAGCCACAGCAATTTTTTTCGCAGTGTTTTCCGACTCGATTTTTGACATCAATTCCGAAATCTGCAGTTCTTTTGCCGTTAACTGTTCCTTAAGCAAAATTTCCGTTTCTGCTTTTGCGATTTTTACAGCGTTTTCTTTTTCGTTTTCAAACTGTTTTTCGCGCGCATTAATCTCTTTTTCAAATTCTTTGTCACGAACCTGTTTGACAATTGAAGCATATCCGGTTTCATCAACCTGAAAAATTTTGCCACATTTGGGGCATTTTATTTCCTGCATATCTTACTCCTTTAAAAGATTTTCTTTCATTATATTATAAATCCAAGGGATTTTGTTAAGTAAATTTTTACAAAAACTTTGTAAATTTTATTATTTTCATCGGTCAAATCAGCCTTAAAACATGACAAGGTACGGGTTTCCATGTCAAAATATATTGAAACTATCCTCTTGAAGGGCGGTATTAGTTATAACAAATATATCTGGCACTCTGAAAATAGCGAGGATACATGTGATGTATGCAAATCTTTAGATGGCAAAGAATTTGATTTTTATGAAGAAGTTCCTGAACGTCCTCACCCGAATTGCAGATGTACTGTTGAAATTGTGGAAGATACAAGTTCAAACGGTGATTTTGAAAGAGTTACAGAAAAAAATGATGATACGAATAGAATCTCATCTGAAAATCAAAAGCCTCAAACTTCGACACCTCAGACAACATCTAACGCACCACAACAAAATTCTGAGCCTAAAAAAAACAACGCAGCCTCAAAGATGGATAAAGCCTTGCGATGGACCTATTACAAGTGGATTTGGTAAACGAGTTGCTCCTGTTCCTGGTGCTAGTGAATATCATAATGGTTGGGATATTGGGGTTTCTGTTGGGACTCCCGTTAGTACGATAGCAGACGGCAAAGTGATTGCAGTTGGTCCCGCTAGAGGATATGGGAATTGGGTAGCAATAGATCATGGAATTATAAACGGAATAAAAGTAACTAGTGAATATGGACATATTTCATCCTGGAATGTATCCTACGGACAAACTGTTAAACAGGGACAAGTTATTGCAAAGTCAGGTAACACTGGGACATCCAGCGGTCCTCATCTACATATAACAATTAGAGAGGGTAATTTTCAAGGAAAGGCCGTGGATCCAGGCAAGTATATTAAAATAGGTTTTTAATCTTTCTGACGAAAACAAAATAATTATACTCATTTGGATTGTTGATTTCCGTTTTTAGATTTTCAAAATAATCCATATTAAAATTAGGAATTATAGAGGAGTTATTATCATAATATACTCCTTTATAATTATAATGAAATTCAGTTGGCCTTGAATTCTCATATTCATACTCTCCAACAGAACACATAAAACCTTTATATTTAGCCTTGAAAAACTTATGCTTTGGCGAATATTTTGTTGACGATATAACATGTGTTATATAGCCTTCACCATACGGACATTTAATTTTAATATTTTCGATATCTCCGCCGGGATCTAATTCTTCCATAACATCTATAGAATAAGTATCATATTTTTTGTTATACTTATAAGAGTTTAAATCATAATCCAAATATCCGCCATTAATAAAGTGTGTATCATTAATTTTATTTGGAAATTCTTTTGCATAGGCGAAATAATTTCCAAATAAAGCTATAACACATAGTGCAAATGTAAAGATTATTCTTTTCATAGCTAATATTATACAACAATAATTTTTGTCGATAGACATTAGTTTATAATTTTTATTTATCTCAAGATGGTAAAAGTCGAGCTTTTGTCCAAACTTACTAAAAACAGCTCTGTATCTATATTTCAAAAAGGACTCTTTTTATTTGCCCAAAGAGAATTTTGATACAATCTTGGTAAAATTCTCTAAAAATCACAACAAAGAAATTCTCTTGAATCGGCGAAGGTCTGCACGGTGCGGCGAATTTGGCATTAAAAAAGAGGCTATCGTAAGCCTCTGAATTTTAATGGTGGAGACGAGGGGAGTCGAACCCCTGTCCAAAATGGATTGTAACCGACGTCTACGAGTGTAGATTTTCATTTTCTCGGCTGATTCGGGGGAAAATCAGAACCTTATAAATCAGCCCAAGGTTTTATTTAAGGGAAACTCTAAACCCCTGACGGTTATCTGGATACGTCTACCGTCATTGACGTACTGCGCTTGCATAATGGACCCATAAAACCGGCAAGCTGGGCTCTATGAGTAGCTATAATCGCAAACTAGGCAGCTTTTGCATATGCTCTGCTGAAGTCTGCTTCAACTACGTTGTTAGCATTTAATTTGTTTTGCTCGTTGATAACCGTGAACAGCGCACGGACCCGCAGCCTGTTCCAACCGAAACATCCTGTCAAATCCAAAACGTCCCCATAAATTCAATTATAAATGTGCAATTCTGTAGGTGTAAATATTTTCACTCACAGTCTGTTCTATAATTATAACCGCACTTTTTATTTTTTCAAGTAGAGATTAGAAAATTAAGCAGATATTTTATTTAATTTAAAAATTCTCTTTTTACTTCCGCAATTTCATCATCAAGCGTCAGCTCCGGATTCTCAAGTTTCTTTTTCAAAATAGAATCAAAAATTTCTTTGTATTTCGGTGAGGGCTCGATTTCCATCATCTCCAGATTTTTGCCTGTAATTCGGACTTTAATCTGTCTTAAATTATCCAGATAATGCCGTGCAGTATTTTCGTCTTTTAAAATAGCATAAAGTATTATGCTTTCAACCTCTTTATTTTCAAAGGTTTTGTAAATTTCAAAATCATTTTGCGGATTTTGATTTTCTAATTCGGTGAAATCGTCAAGAATTTTCTGCTCTTTTCTGGTCAATTCAAGGCGTGACAAATCCCTTAAAATTCCTGCATAAATCAACCATATATTTTCTGAATCGGGCGCATATTTTTTGATTAATTGTTCCGGAGAATTTGCGGGTAATTCAACTTCATTTTCAGTTATGAGTTTGTAAATTTTTTCTTTTATAAACCGCTTGAAAACTTCGTCACTGTTCAGGCCCAGAGTTTCAATCAGTTCTTTTTTTATGCGTTTATAACACATATCGTAGTTGATATTTTTCAAATATTCGTCACGCAATTCAAGAGTTTTGCCATCCAATTCAAAACCGAAACGGTGGGAAAATTTGAGAGCACGGATAATTCTTGTCGGATCATCGATGAAGCTGCCATCATGCAAGACACGGAGTTTTTTGTTTTTCAAATCCTCAAGCCCGCCTGTGAAGTCAAAAATTTCACCTGTGGATAATGATTTGTATAGCGAATTAACCGTAAAATCTCTGCGCATAACGTCTTCCTGTAAGGAACAGCCAATTTTTTCGACCTGCGGAAGATGGCCTTTGCGGTCATAGCGTTCTGTTCTGGTTGAGGCTATATCGACTTCCTGCCCTGAAAGTTTAACACGAACCGTTCCGAAATCGGGGTTTGTGCGGACAACTTCAATGTCGTTTTTTTCAGGCTGAATGTTAATGTCATAGAGTTTTTGAAACAGGTTTAAAAGGACATCCTTTTGGGATTGCCGGAGCATTTCGATATCCTCGATGACGCTGCCTTCGTAAACAATATCGACATCAAGCGACTTAATCCCGAGAAGTTCATCTCTTACAACTCCGCCGACAAGGTATAATTTTGAAGTATCGTTTAAACTGATGATGTTCATAATACTGATTTTAGCGTAAAATGGTAAAAAATGGAATAACTTAACCCCTTGCGGCATGTTGAAAAATAAAACTGCAATATTTTATAAAAAGGGGATTAAAGAGGAGTCATAATGTTACAGGAAGCAACAAAAGCACTAAATTCGGCATTTAACAACAGTTTTATAAAAAAATTAAGCCAGTATCTTCACGACTGTGTGAGAGAAGAGGTTAAAAGCTCAACTTTCAGAAACCTTAAGGGCGACAAGGATAACAAATGGATTTTTCTTCCGGAAGAAGAAGAACTTTTTACGCAAAATAAAGAATACATTTCCCTTGACGGCAAAGACAGCAAATTGACTGAACTTATGCTCCAGAGTGAACTCGGTTCAAAAGATAAATACTTAATTTACGGCTATTTGTTTCTTGTCGGCAAAAGCAATAAATCAAAACGGCAGAATGAATTTTTGACTCCGTTATTATATATGCCCTGCAAGCTGGAGCGAAACGGTGTAAATATCAACTGTCTTCCGCTGGATGAGGTTTTGTCGCTGAACACAGGAGCACTGGCGGCTTTAATGAGAAAGTCTGATGACGAAGATGAAACTGATATTATGCTTGAAGGGCTTCTTGACGTTGTGCCGGAGCTTCCTATAACGGAAGAAAAACTCAATATATTTTTGACTACTCTTAAATCCCTTGTTCCGGAAGTCGAGATTTCATATAACAAATCCGATTACGAAACAGAAGACAATATTTCCAAAACTAACGAAAAAGATTTTTACAAAGAAAAAATCGACGGTGAAAACATTGAAGATGTAATTGAACACGAAGAAAATGCGCAGAAACAAAGGGTTAAGCTGGAAAAAATTTCAGTAACTTATCAGAGCGCCATCATTTTGACAAAACGTCCTTCAATGACGGCGGGTGTTCTTCATGAACTCACCAGAATTGCCGAGCAGCCGAGCGGAATTTACAGAGAAACGGCTCTTAGCATAATTAACGAAGAATTTGCGCAGAGCAAAGAAAAATCAGTTCCGATAAAAGATATCAATGCTATAAAGGAATTTTATCCGATAACCCCGCTTTCTCTGTCAGATACCCAGCAGCAGGTTATCAAAAACATAGATAATACGAAGTTTGTAGCTGTTCAGGGGCCTCCGGGAACAGGTAAATCGCAAACTATCGTGAATCTGGTTGCCCATCTTGTTGCAAACGGCAAAACTGTTCTTGTCGCATCTCGAATGGACAAAGCCGTTGACGTTGTGGCTGAAAGGCTTAATGCTCTTGGCGCAAGCCATATGGCGCTTCGTGCGGGACGTCTGAATTATCAGCGTTCTTTGAGCAATGAACTTAATGCGCTTATTGCAGAGCATTCGTCGCTTGACAGCGGCTTTGAAGATGCGCTTTTTGCAGACCTTGATGATATGAAAAACCATCTTGATATCTTGCGCAAAACAGAAGAAAAGTGCGAACAGATTATAAAACTCGAAAAAATCTGGAGAGAAAAATCAATCGAAGCCGAGGAAGAAAGCGCACTTCACCCCGAATCGGTCTTTATCAGACGGAACTTGAAGAAAAATGAGGTTGAGGCAATCCGAAATACTCTCAAAACTCTTCGTGAAAACATTCAAAAATCAGGAATTTTCAGCAAATTTACGAATTTTACAACGCTTTCGCAGCTGAAAAAAATCCTTGAAATGAAAGACTTTGATGCGACTCCTCAAAATCTTTCCAAACTGGCAGAAGAACTTCAGCTTGCCGCAAAGATTTGTGATATGAACAGCGTCGAAGAACAGATTCAGGCACTCGGCAACCTTCACATTATGTCCGAGCAAATCCGCCAGATGAAAAAGAAACAGCCAAAACTTGCTGTGAATATTCTCAAAAACAAACGCCGTGAGGCTCTTAAAGCACTTCTGAGGGATGAAAACAAGTGCAGAAGATTGAAAATCCACGCAAAATCTCTTATCTCGAACCGCAAGCGCCAGCAGACAAATATTCTCGAAGAAGAAGATTTTAAACCGCTTCTTGAAGCTTTCCCCTGCTGGTGTGTAACGACTTATGCCGTTTCGGATTCCCTTCCGCTAAAGCCCGGCATGTTTGACGTTGCAATTATTGACGAAGCTTCTCAATGCGATATTGCAAGCTGTTTCCCGATACTTTTCCGTGCCAAAAGAGCCGTAATCGTCGGTGATGACAAACAGCTTCCGCATCTTTCATTCCTTGAAAAAGCGAAAGAACAATCTTTCCTCAGCCAGTACGGAATTCCCGACAAATACCAGCTCATCTGGAGGTTCAGAACAAATTCTATGTTCGACCTTGCGGATTATTATTCAATAAATTCCGTTATGCTTGACGAACATTTCAGAAGCCTTCCGCCGATTATCAACTTCTCAAACCACGAGTTCTACAATGACAGAATTCGTGTTATGCGAAAAGATAAGTCGGATGATCTTGTACTTGAACTTGAAGAAGTTAAAGACGGAAAAGTTGATGCTGACGCAACCCGAAATCTTCCTGAAATCGAAGCGGTTGTCAAACGTGTTCATGAAATTGTTATTGAGGACGAGCGCAAAAATCCTGACAATCCTGTTTCTATCGGAATTATTTCCCCGTTCCGTGCGCAGGTTGAACAGTTGAAAGTTTCTCTATCCAAAGTTCTTTCGGATCACATGATTAAGAAACATCAGATTGAAATTGGTACGGCACATACATTCCAGGGGGACGAAAGAGATATTATGCTCATAAGCTGGGCAATTGCAAACAACAGTTTCCCGCAAAGCCTTATCTTCCTTCAAAAGCCCAACCTCTTTAACGTTGCCGTTACCCGTGCCAGAAATAAAGTTATCAATTTTATCTCAAAAGACCCGACAGAACTTCCGGAAGGGCATTTCAGAAATTATATAAACTTTCTGAAACATTATCAAAATATGCGTCAGGCAATGCTTTCAGGAGATATTGCCGAAAACACTTACAAAAACGAACTTGAACAGATTATCGCATCCAAAATCAGAGAACGGGGGCATAAAGTTCAGGCAGGTGCAGAAATTGCCGGATTGTCTGCGGATTTACTTGTTGATGACAAGATAGTTATTGAAGTTGACGGTATGGAAGACAAAATTTCCTCAACAATGCCCTCAATGAAAAAACAGGCAATACTGGAACGCTGCGGTTTTAAGGTAAACAGAATAACCTTCCGTGAATGGCAATACTCGCCGAATGCCTGCCTTGACAGAGTTCTGAGAGAGCTTAATCCCGAAAAATAATCTGATAATTTAATATAGGGTAAGACCGAATCCCTCCAACTACACATCAAACACTATACTGTAACATGGGTGGAAAGGAGGTGAGAAGATGAAAACGGACATAATAAAAAGAGTCCTAAATGCAGTAGGGCTCTTTTTACAAATAATTTCGTTATTCATTTAGGGTCTGTAACGGGTGCTTAGCAGAGCACCCACCCTATATTTATTATAACTTACTTTTTATAAATTTCAAGTGGTTAGGATAATCGAATTATCTTTTTTCAAACTTTAGTCATATAGTTGCGCAAGATTTAATATTCAGACGAAATTTCTCAAATGTTAAATTTCGGTCATGCTGAACTTGTTTCAGTATCTCAAAGGGATCCTGAAATAAATTCAGGATGACTGTGGCTGACCGAAATTTAACATTTATTCTTACCATGGATAATCATCTTTGATTTCCCAGCCGTCATAGAAAATTAATGCACCGCAGTTTAATCTTTTATTTTTTAAAATATTCTTGTTGCAGCCGTAAAGCGAATGATTTTTTATCCCATCTCTTGTAAAGTTACCCCAGTGAAAAAAGTCCAATTTTTTATTTGAACGGCTGAAGCGCAATATAAAATCTTCCCTTGAATAATCTCTTTTTCCGTCTTGCATTGGAATTATTTTGGGTTTTGTAGAAACAATAATATACAGAGCACTAATAGTGACAGGATTGCATGCATCCGGATTTGTGCAGCCGTCAAGTGTAAACATAAGATAAAGCCCGTTCTTTAATGCTGCAATTTGATAGTTTCCATAATGCCTGCCTGTTTCAACAGTATTTAAATACGGCAGCAAATAGGTTTCAACAACTCTTTTATTATTTTCGTAGGTTTGTTCGCTGCCCCAATCCCACTGGGTCGGGTCGCCGTACTCCTGTTCCGCCATTAAAAATGCATTTGAAATTACAGAATACGCATATTTAACTTTATTTGCAAAAACAGTTTTCTGCCACTTGCCAATCAGAACAGGCAGCGTCATAGCCATAACAACTCCAATTATACCCAGCGTAATCAGCACTTCTGACAATGTGAATGCTTTTTTAGTCATAATATTCTCCTTAATGTCACTATCAGCGACAGTCACTGACAGTAACATATCATAAAATAACAATATGTGCAACAACTTTAAAAAAGCTCTCGGGCAAAATATCAGAAAAATCAGGCAGCAAAAAAATATGACTCAGGAAACAATTTATCTTGAATCCGGCATATCGCGCTCTCACATTGCCATGATAGAAGCCGGAAAAAGAGACGTAACCATAAGTGCACTGTTTAAAATTTCAAGGGCTCTCGGAGCCGATTTGAAATCTATTTTTTCGTTTGATGACCTTGAAAAATATAAATATGATATTGAGGAGCTTTACAAATAGATTGATTAAAAAACATAAAAAGCCGGATAAAAAATCCGGCTTTTTATGTTAAAATTAGAATTTTGTTACTTAACTTCTTTAATAACAATTGAAGCGTTTTGTCCGCCAAATCCGAATGAATTTGAAAGCGCTGCATGAATATCAGCTTTTCTAGCTTTGTGCGGAACATAATCAAGATTTCCGACATTTTCATCCTGATTGTCAAGGTTGATTGTCGGCGGAACAATGTGTTCGTTGATTGCCTTAACGCATGCAATACATTCAACAGCCCCCGTTGCGCCCAGAAGGTGCCCGTGCATTGATTTTGTTGATGAAACCATCAAATTCGGGTTTTTAACTTTGTCGCCAAACAATCCTTCAATCGCTTTGCTTTCTGCAATATCGCCAAGGCCTGTGCTTGTACCATGAGCATTAATGTACTGGATATCTTCAGGTTTCAAGCCTGCGTCTTCAAGCGCAAATTTCATTGAATGAGTTGCACCCTGACCTTCAGGATCCGGCGCAACAACATCATAAGCATCAGCTGTTTGACCGTATCCGACAATTTCTGCATAAATCTTTGCACCGCGTTTTTTGGCATGTTCATATTCTTCCAGAACAAGAACCCCTGCGCCTTCGCTCATTACAAATCCGTCACGGTCAACATCCCACGGACGTGATGCCTTCTGCGGTTCATCATTGCGTTTGGAAAGAGTTCTTGCAGATGAAAACGCTCCGACGCCTACATCACAAATCGTTGCTTCTGCACCGCCGGCAATCATAATATCAGCATCACCGTATTGAATTGAACGGAATGCATCACCGATTGAATGGGTTCCTGTAGCACAGGCTGAAACTACAACCTTGTTAATGCCTTTGAAACCGTATTTCATTGAAATTCTGCCTGATGCCATATTTACAATCATCATCGGAATTGTAAACGGTGAACATTTGTTCGGACCTTTTTCCAAAATTCTGACATGGTTATCTTCAAAAGTTCTGAAACCGCCTGCAGCAGAGCTGACGATAACTCCTATTCTGTAAGGATCAACATCTTTCACTTCTTCCAATTTTGCGTCTTTAACTGCTTCATCTGCCGCAATGACCGCAAATTGAATATATCTGTCCATTTTTTTTGCTTCTTTCGGATCAATATATTCTTCTGGATTGAAGTTTTTGACCTCACCGGAAATTTTTACAACATGTTTGGAAATGTCAATAGATTCCGATGTTGATATTCCGCTTTTACCTTCAACAAGACTGTTCCAAAATTTGTCTGTTCCTACACCAAACGGTGTTACTGCACCAAGTCCTGTTATTACAACTCTTCTTTTAGCCATCTCTTTACCTTTTTAAAATTACTCTCAGATTTAAGCCGGATTTCGACAATATTTTTAAAATTATTCATTTAAAATCAAATACGGCTTTAAAACTTTTTTTTAAAATATACGAGGGGAAAATTAATATTCAATTTTCGCCCTCGTAAATTTCTTAACGCTCTCACAAGATAAGAACGGTCTGACTTTTACCGACTATTTGTGAGAATCAATATAATTTACAGCGTCTTGAACTGTTTGAATTTTTTCAGCTTCTTCATCAGGAATTTCGCATCCGAACTCTTCTTCAAAAGCCATAACCAATTCAACAGTGTCTAATGAATCAGCACCCAAATCAGCTGTGAAACTAGCTTCCGGAGTAACTAATGCTTCATCAACGCTCAATTGATCTGCTACAACTTTTTTAACTTTTTCAAATGTACTCATCTTTTTTTCCTCATTAATTATTGTATTACTACACATCTTTTAAGTTCGCTCTCGCGTCTATACCATAATATTATATCTGGCACATGATTTTTTTGCAAGGAATTTACATTCCCCAAAGCATATTGTTAAAAATCTTTACTTTAGCCTAGATAATCAATCCGCCGTCAACTTCCAGAACCTGTCCGGTTACGTAGTCCGCGTCTGCCGCAAGAAACTTAACGGCTTTTGCAATATCTTCCGGCTCGCCAAGACGTTTAAGCGGAATAAAGTCAGTAAATTTGGAAGTATCCAAATCTTTTGTCATATCAGTGTTAATAAAACCGGGGGCAATTGCGTTAACTCTTATTCCGCGTGAACCGAGTTCTTTTGCTAAAGTTTTGGTCAAACCGATAAGACCTGCTTTTGCCGCAGAATAGTTTGCCTGACCTGCATTTCCTGAAACACCGACAACGCTTGACATATTAACAATTGCACCGCTTCTTTGCTTCATCATAACTTTAACTACCGGTTGTGAAACATAAAAAGCACTTGATAAATTTGTATTAATAACGGCATCCCAATTTTCTGCACTCATTCTCATAAACAAACCGTCGCGGGTTATGCCTGCATTATTTACAAGAACATCAATACGTCCGAATTTCTCAATCACGGCTTCAACACCTTTTTGAGCCTCTTCCTTGTCAGAAACATCAAATTTAAATGCTTCTGCCTGAACGCCCAGAGCCTTCAATTCTTCAACTGTTTTATTTGCGGCATCAACGTTTCCGGCGTAATTTACGGCAATATCATAACCCGCTTTTGCAAGTTCAATTGCACACGCTTTTCCGATTCCTCTTGATGCGCCTGTTATCAATGCTAATTTTTCAGACATTTATATTCTCCTTAAAATTTAAACTGACAATATTGAGGATTGTTTATCACATCATCCACATATTTGTTTGTACCACTTTTGCCCAATTTATTTAGACTTTCAACAGCATATTTTTGGGCTACACTCATCGGAACACTACAAGTTACAGGACCTTCCTTAAATTGGCACTTACCGCCGACTTTCCCGATGACTTGCATACCGCTTGCCTTTGCAGGAGTACAAGTTTTCATTTTAGTGTAATAATCCTGTAAACTGCTATTAGAGTTTACAACAGCGTTATTACTTGCTGCCATTACAGTTGAACCAGCTAAAAACATTAAAAATGCAACTAATATTTTTTTCATATTGCTTTCTCCTTTTATACTAAAACCAAATCTTCTTTCAATGCAGCAACTGTTGCTTCAAGTGATGCTTTATCATATACGTTGAAAATCTTTGCTTCCGGCACGATTTTTTTATTCAATCCCGCAAGAACTTTGCCGGGTCCGATTTCCACAAAAATTTCTACGCCTTCGGCAGCCATTTTTTGTATTGTTTGCGTCCAATAAACGGATGAATAAATTTGTTTCGGCATTTTTGCTCTGAAATCAGCAGCACTCACTGTTGCTTCCGCGTCAACGTTCGTAAAAACAGGAATTGATGCATTATTCAAATTCAAACTTGCCGCAAAGGTTTCAAACTCTTTGCCTGCATTTTCCATAAACTTTGAATGGAAAGCCCCAGAAACAGGAAGCGGAACAACTCTTCTGGCGCCTTTTTCCAGAAGAAGTTCGCCTGCTTTCTGAACAGCATTTTCATCCCCTGTGATAACAACCTGCGCAGGAGAATTGTAATTAGCAACATCAACGTAACCTATTTTTGAGGCTTCTTTTAACGATTCGTTAATTGCTTCTTCGCTTGCGTTCAAAACCGCTGACATTGCACCGCCTTTTGCTGATGCATTCATCAAATCCGCGCGTTTCTGAATTGCTTTTAAGGCTGTTTCCAAAGACATTACGCCTGCTGCGTACATTGCACAGTATTCACCGAGTGAATGCCCCGCTACATAGTCCGGATTTATGCCAAATTCTGATTTCAGACTTTCAAGGGCTGCAATTGATGTCGTAACAATACATGGCTGGGTGTTTACGGTTTGTTTCAAATCTTCTTCCGGCCCTTCAAAGCATAAAGCTGATATTGATTTACCTAAGACTGCGTCTGCCGTTTCAAAAACTTTTTTTGCACTGTCAAAATTTTCATACAAATCTTTTCCCATTCCGACTGACTGTGAGCCTTGTCCTGGAAATAAGAATGCCATCTTTTTTGTCATTTTATACTCCTTATTAAATTTCACTTATGGACTTTACTTTCTTTTACAAACACATCATCATTCAGCAGTCCGATTTTTTCCTTGCAGAATTCACACTGAGGTTTGAAAGGCTTTGCAAAAAACGGAGTTTCAGGAACTGATTTATTAACATTTTTAACCAATTTTGCACTTGGCTTTTCAAACACTTGTTGGGCTCCTGAAATTAAAAAGCCTGCAGAACTGAATCCGTTTATTTTACCAAATCCGAAATTCATCAGCAGATTCCCTCTCTCAGTCTGACTATTGCTCCGCCCCAGGTCATACCTGCGCCGAATCCGCAAAGAATTGCTGTTGTACCGAGTTTAACATTGCCTTTTTCAACACTTTCGGCCAGAGCTATAGGAATTGATGCTGCAGATGTGTTTCCATAGTATTTAATATTTGCAACGACTTTGTCATCGCTGTATCCGAGTCTTTCCTGAACAGCCTGAATTATTCTGATATTTGCCTGATGCGGAATCAGATAATCAATATCTTCAGCCTTCATGCCTGCATTTGTAACCAGTTCTTCAACATAATGAGGAAGAACTTTCGCAACGAATGTATAAACTCCGCGTCCGTTCATACGGATACCTTTCGGTTTTTCTTGATATTGTTCGACCAGCGGGCAATTTTTTCCGTCATATGAAAGCTCGATTAAATTTCCGTAATTTCCGTCGGCTTTAATATCAATTGCAATAATATCATCAATTCCGTCTTCAGCACGGGTAACAACCATTGCGCCTGCGCCGTCTCCGAAAAGAATTGAAGTGCTTCTGTCTGCCCAGTTTACGAGACGTGAATTGTTATCTGTCGCAACAAGAAGAATATTTTTGTACATGCCTGATGCGATATAAGCCTTTGCAATGCTTAGACCGTAGACTAAACCTGTGCAAGCCGCAGTTATATCAAATGCAGGAACAGGCTTTTTAATACCGAGTCTTTGATGAATATGGCATGCGATAGCAGGATACAAATCCGGCGGAGCTGATGACGCTGCAAGAATTAAGTCTATATCTTCCGGATCAATGCCTGATTTTTCAATAGCTTTTTTAGCGGCATCAAATCCTAAATCAATTGCGTTTTCTTCGCCTGAAACAACACGTCTTTCCTTTATACCGGTTCTTGTATAAATCCATTCGTCAGAAGTTTCGTACAATTGTGTCAAATCATCATTTGTTATAACCGTTTCGGGTAAACTGTATCCAACGCCCGCTATTCTAAGCGGATATACCTTATTCGTCATTAATTATTCCTCATAAAACTTTGCTATTTTTTCGTTTACACCTGTTTCAACAGCGTGTTTTGCAACTCTAACCGCATTTTTAATTGCATAGGCTTTGCTTCTTCCGTGTGAAATTACGGTAATTCCTTTAACGCCTAAAAGTAATGCGCCGCCAAATTCTTCATAGTTAATTTTTGTATAAATTCTTTTCATAAACGGTTTTGCAAGAAGTCCGATAACTTTTCCGAGCAAATCAGCCTTAAACTCCTGTTTAAGCATTCTGAAAAGCATTTGAGAAGTACCTTCGGTAACTTTTAATGCAACGTTTCCTACAAATCCGTCGCATACAACAACGTCACAAACGCTCAAAAAGATTTCTTTGCCTTCGATATTTCCGACAAAGTTCAATTTTTCCTGCTGTTCTTCTAAAAGTTTGTATGTTGCCTGAGCAAGTTCATTGCCTTTACCGGCTTCTTCGCCGATATTCAATACACCGATACGTGGGTGCTCAATACCAAGAACGTTTTTAGAGAAAGTTGAACCCATAACAGCAAACTGGTATAACATCTCAGGAGAACAGTTGCTGTTTGCACCGGCATCAATAACAACAATAGGTTTTTTAATAGTCGGCAGTGTTACGGCAATTGCAGGACGGTCGATTCCGGGGATTCTGCCCAGACCGAATAAACTTGATGCCATTGCGGCTCCTGTTGAACCTGCGGCAACTACTGCGTCGGAACTTCCTTGAGCAACAGCGTCTACTGCCAGAACAATTGATGATTTTTTCTTCTTACGAATAGCTTGTCCGGGTGCTTCACCCATTTCAATTACTTCTGAAGCATGGGTTATTTTGATATCAAGTTTTGATGTATCAATTTTTACACGGTACTGTTTGCCGGCCTTGCCGCAATCCGAATAGAACCCTTCATGAGTAATCTTATCAAGTTCCTGTTCAATGCGATCCTGTTTTCCGACCAATTCAAGAGCTACACCGTATTCTTGAGCTGCCCAAACGGCACCTGCTACGATTTCATGCGGAGCATGATCCCCGCCCATTGCATCAATTGCTATTCTTGTCATCTTTCCCTCTCAAAGTCTTATCAAGTTCAACGGTTTGTTTATACCGGATGATTGGAAATCCAACCATCCGGTTTTGTAATTATTTTTCTTCGTCTTCTGAAACTTCTTCTGCTTTGGCTTCGGTTTTTTCTTCTGTTTCTGAAGTTTTTGCTTCAACTGCTTCTTCAGCTTCAGGTTTTACTTCTTCTTCTTTTACTGCTTCAACTTTAGTTTCTTCAGCTGCAGCTTTGGTTTCAGCTTTTTTAGAAGTTCTTTTTGCAGGTTTCTTTTCTTCAACCTTTACTTCTTCAACTCTGTCTTTCAATCTTACCGGTTTGCCTTTGTAAGTTCCGCAAGCCGTGCAGACTGTGTGAGTTAATACTGTTTCACCGCAATTCGGGCATTTTGTTGTTTCCGGTTTTGTTGCTTTCCAGTTGCTTCTTCTATGTCCTTGTGCGGAATGTCCTGTTCTTTTCTTAGGTACTGCCATTTTTCTTTTTCCTTTTTATTTTTTCCTACTACTTATATTTCTTTTATGTTCTCCGTCTAAGGGAGAACTTTCACACTCCTCAATCCGTTTGCCGGAAACGTCGTCATGCCGCCGGAGTGCCGGAACCCGCAAAGCAGGTTATCCCTTGTCTATTTGAATGTTTTTGAATACATCCAGTCTGGGATCGGACAAATTTTCTTCTTTAAGAAATTTGTCCCCATTACAATTTATACCACAAACTTTTTTATTTGGTATATTTAATATTACAGATTGATACAATAAGTCATAAATATCAATTTTATCTTCGCCGTTGAGGTCTGTTATAAACTGACCGTCTTTAAGCTCGGTTTCCTGCCCGTAACTCTCCATAAGCGCGTTTTTGGCATATGTTTCGTCAATATCAAAATCAAGATTATATTCAAATTCTTTAAGGCAGAGGTCGCATTCCAATTTTAGAACGCCGTTTACATGTCCTTTCACTTCAATAAAATCTCCGAGCGATTGGAACTCTAAATCAGCATGAATCGGACCGGCTGAATTTATTTCATCGATTTCTTCATTAAATTTACAATATAGAGTTTTATTTGCTGAATTTTCTATATCTTCGATTGATATTACGGACATTTTTTAAATCCTTATTACATGTACTGTTCTTCCTGAAGTGCCAGAGAAGCCACCTGATTTGAAATGAAACAAACTTTTTTAAGCGGTCCCATTGTTTCTCTTTCAATTAAAAGAGGCGTCGGGCTTTTGATTGACTGTTTAAGTTCTTCATACATTGCCTCGGGATTTTCAACATAAAGCACAAGAGGCGCTGTCGAACCTTTTAAAAACACAAGAACAGACGTTCTTTTTTTAATATTTTGGGCATTAAATTGTTGAGCCATTTTCTTACTCCTTTTCTGTTTACCGCTTTTAAAATTTACTTCCGGCACCTTTGAACAGGCAAAACTGTTGGAATGTATTCCGCCGTTGTGTAAACGTTTTGCGGATTTTTGCCGGCGCTGCTAAGGCTAACCGACTAAGTGTTACAATTATAGAATAAAAAAAGATTTTGTGCAAATAGAAAACAAAAAGGCAGACATTAATTTGTCCGCCTTTTTGAAAATTTTATTGAAATTTTATTTTGCAACCGCAACTTTCATTGTGTTTGCAATGATTTCGTTGAAGCTGTCAGCTTTTAAAGAAGCTCCGCCAACAAGTGCGCCGTCAATGTCTGATTTTGACATTTGTTCTGCAATTGTTGAAGGTTTAACTGATCCGCCGTAAAGAATTCTGATAGATTCAGCAGCCTGAGCACCTGCAACTTCTTTAACAACACTTCTAATCATTGCGATTACTCTGTTAGCTTCGTCTGCGTCACAAGTTTTGCCTGTTCCGATTGCCCAGATAGGTTCGTATGCAATAACTGATTTTGCAACGTCTTCTGAAGAAATTCCTTCCAAAGCAGCTTTGATTTGGCCTGAAATCCATTTGTCGGTAATTCCTGCTTCTCTTTGTTCAAGAGTTTCACCGCAGCAGATAATCGGAATCAAACCGCCTGCAAGAATTGCTTTTGCTTTTTTATTAATCATTTCATCAGTTTCAGCGAAATATTGTCTTCTTTCTGAGTGTCCGATAATTACATAATCACATCCGGCATCTTTTAACATTTCTACTGAAATTTCGCCTGTGTAAGCGCCTGAATTTTCCCAGTGGCAGTTTTGTCCGGCAATTGAAATTTTATTGCCGCCGCAGCCGCATGTGCATTTTACTGTTCTTACAGCACTGATTGATGTGAACACCGGTGCAATAACAATTGTCGGCAATTCAACTGCTGTGTAGTCATTTACGAATTCTTTAATTCCTTCAAAAACTTTTTCAGCTTCCGAACGGATAAGATTCATTTTCCAGTTTCCTGCGATAATTGGTTTTCTTGACATAATTTCTCTCCTATCTTTTTGTCACGACATGGATATTATAGAGTGAAAATTTTTTAATTGCAATTGAAATCGGAATTTGCCCGGTCAGGAATTTTGTTGTCCTGAAATCACTGTCGAAAAATTTGCTTCTTTTTGAACCGCGCCAAACTATACCGCACTTGAAATCATAAAAAAATATGTTATAATAAGTAAATAAGGGCGGAGCAAGTTCCTCCTTGCCCCTTTAAAAGCCCTAGTTAGAGTAATTTAAGCGTTAGTATTATCAGCAGGATAAGCACTAACGCTTTTTCAGTTATACTGATCTCCACATTATATCACCCCCTTTCTAAAAGTTTAACAAATTTATAGTTCGTGCTTTCAGAATAACAGGTGATAAGGGCCTACCCACAATTTATCCATATATTTTTGTTTGATTTCTGTCAATATTATTAATATTTCATTTAGTCTTAAACACAAATTGTGTTCATGTTAATATAAGGGTATGTTCACAGGCATTGTAGAGGAAATAGGCAGAGTAAAAAGTTTTGACGGCGCAAAACTCGTTGTCGAATGTAAAAAAGTTTTGGAAAACACACAAATCGGAGACAGCATTGCAATTGACGGATGCTGCCAGACTGTTGTGGATATGACATCAAACAGCTTTACGGCAGACGTTAGCAATGAAACAGTTTCAATAACAACTTTCAAAACTTTTAAATCCGGCAGAAACGTAAATCTTGAACGCGCATTGACACCTTCAACAAGAATAGGCGGACATTTTGTTCAGGGACATGTTGACGGAACCGCAAAATATATCGGGAATATGACTTTTGAATTGCCGCAGGAACTTGATAAGTATGTTGTTTATAAAGGTTCGATTACCGTGAACGGCGTCAGCCTGACGGTTTCAAAAAACGAAAATCGGAAATTCAGTGTTGCAATTATTCCTCATACACTTGAAAATACCAATCTGAAAGAGTTGAGAACCGGAGATTCGGTAAATATTGAAACCGATATTCTGGGCAGATATGTTGAAAAATTTTTATATCTGAAAAATAATAATATTACGGAAGAATTTTTAAAAGAAAACGGGTTTATGTGATGGATGAATTGAAATTTAATACAATTGAGGAAGCCATTGAGGACTTTAAAAACGGCAAAATGATTATCGTTGCGGATGATGAAGATCGTGAAAATGAAGGCGATTTAATTTGTTCCGGCCAGATGGTCACACCTGAAATCATTAAATTTATGGCTGAAAACGCAAAAGGCCTTGTATGCCTTGCGATTTCACCGGAATTGGCTGAAAAACTTGATTTGCCTCAAATGGTCGAACAAAATACCGAAGGTATGAAAACAGCTTTCACTGTAAGCATTGATGCAGCGGAAAAATACGGCGTTACAACAGGAATTTCCGCATTTGACAGAGCCAAAACAATTGAAGTTGCGCTTGCACCCGATGCTGTTCCGTCAGATTTAAGACGCCCGGGACATCTTTTCCCCTGTGTTGCACGAAAAGGCGGAGTTCTTCAAAGAACCGGACACACCGAAGCAGTTGTCGACCTTGCCAAACTTGCAGGACACATTCCGGCCGGCCCTATGTGTGAAATTATGGGCGAAGACGGGCATATGGCAAAACGTGATGAACTTTTCAAATTCGCTCAAAAACACGGAATTAAATTTATAACCGTTGCGGAATTAATTGCATACAGATTAAAACATGAAAAAATCGTAACCCGTGAAGCAGAAGCACATCTTCCGACAGCTTTCGGCGAGTTTGAAATCTACGGATATGTAAACCATCTGACAGGACAGGAAAGTGTTGCTCTCGTAAAAGATGACGGCAGTGACAAAATTCCGCTCGTAAGAGTTCACAGCGAATGTCTGACGGGCGATATTTTCCACAGTCTAAAATGCGATTGCAATTACCAGCTTCACAGTGCATTAAAAATGATTAATGATTACGGCAAAGGCGCGCTGATTTATATGAAAGGTCATGAAGGCCGCGGAATAGGTATTGTTAACAAAATTAAAGCCTACAAACTGCAGGAATGCGGTCAGGATACCGTTGAAGCGAATTTGTCACTCGGATTCAAGGCAGATTTGCGCGATTACGGAATGGGTGCACAAATAATCTCGGATTTAGGCTTTAACAATTTCAATCTAATTACCAACAATCCTAAAAAAATAATAGCCCTGACGGGTTATGGACTTAAAATCAATGATGTGGTAAGATTAACACCTGAAATCAATTCATATAATGAACGCTATATGAAAACAAAAAAAGAAAAAATGCATCATATGTTTTTAGAATAATGCATTTCGGGGTGAATGAACTATGATAGACACACTTTACGAGGCAAAACCTCTTGAGGAAAAAGACTACAAAAGTTTTGCATCGGTTTACAACGATTTTCGAAACAGAGCTGTTATCGAATACAAATTTGAACTTGAGCCGCTGAGTTATACTGATTTTATAGATTCGTTAGAAAAGGAACTTATTAATTGCATAGTATTGTTTGAAAATAATATTCCGACTGCGTTTCTGGTTTATACAACAGCTATTTCCGAGGCTGTTGAACTTAATATAATCCACTCTTACAAGATGGAAAATATTATGACAAGAAGCAAATATCTTATTGAAGAGTTTTTAAGAGAAACAAGAGACGAACGCAGAGAAAAAATAGTTTGCTACCCGATGCTGGGTTCTCAAAAAACTTTAATCGGCGAGATAGCGCGTTTCGGATTCAAATTTGTGGGGATTGCGGTTTTGAGATTTATGATGAGCGGAACAAATTCGCGTGAAATATTAAATCTTACCGAACTTACAGGTTTAAACCCGTGCTATAAAGTTGTAAGCTGGTCTGAAGAATACTTTGATGCAGCCGTTGAAATTGTTAACGAAGCATTTACAACAAGCGCTGACGCCCTGTTTGATCCGAGATTTAAAACTTTAGAGGGCACCTACGATATTCTCGATAAAATCGTAAATAATATTTATGCTGAATTTTTGCCTGAGGCAACAAGCGTTCTTCTATGCAGCGGAACACCCGTCGGATTTTGCTTTATGAATCTGACAGGCGGACAAATTGCAAACATCCCGATTGTTGCCATAAAAAAAGAACATCAGGGCAGAGGCCTCTCAAAACATATGTTGAAAGCCTCTGTAGAACAGCTTATCAAATGGGTTGACAACGGTGAAAAACCGATTACGGAAGTTAATACCTGTACGGAAACAAACAATTTTCAGGCGCTGAAAATGTACAGGCATCTTGGCTTTAAAGAAGATTACAATTATCCGCAATCATATCTTCCGGTAAGAAAATAATTTTCCTCATCTCCGATATTTTTTAATCCCGCAGTGGACAAAGAGTAAAAAATAAGTATAATTACTTTTATGGAAAATTTGAATCTCGGAAATCTTATCGCAAAATATATTAACTACAAACCGGTAAAGTCAACATCCCCAAACAATGTGAATCCGTCAAATTTTTCAGCAAATTCTTCTTCTGCCGCAAATATCGCACAAACAACAGGTTCAACCGCGTCTTCCGCAAATCCTCAAATGGGCGCATTAACCGGCGGAGACCGCTCTGTTTATATAAAAGATTTGATGCAGCTCCCGAGAAATATGAATGAACTTCTCTTTATGCTTCAAAAAAATCTTAATCAGGTGCAGTTTAACAGACTTTTTGAACAGCAAATCGCAGCAAGAAAAAATCTGCTCTCTCAAACTCAGGCTCAAATTCTTGCCCAGCTTCAGGGGCTTACAACAAGCGAAATGCAGACTGTTATGAAAAGCCAGATAAATACCCAGATGGCTTCCGCTCTAAAAAATCTTCAGCTTGCGGCAGGACAGATGATTAATATTGCAGATATTGCAGCACTTATTCAAACAAACGGAAAAGATGCCGTTACAAAACTGATTCTGGCAATGACTGCCGCCTCAAAACAAGGCGTAACAGACTTGAGCCAGCTTAAAGAAACAGCCAAACTGATTAATGCAAGTATTGCTCTTGCCTCCACCGACAACCCCGCTCAAACGCTTAAAACTCTGATGCTTTTATATCTGCCATGGCTTCCGCTGCATGAAGGCGCGGGTTTTGATCTGGAAATCGAGGCTTCCAGCGGAGGCGGAGCGGAAGACGAAAGCATTTTAATCGTCACAATTACCACAATACATTTTGGAGTAATAACGGCAACACTGATTCTTGAAACCGCAAATTCGGTTCATGTAAACATTGAATGCAGCGAAAAATTTCCGAAAGATGAACTGATTCTGAGATTAGAAAGCGAACAAAAACGTTATTCAATGCAATCGGTTATATCTTTTGAAACAAAGAAAACTCTCAATGAAGCACAAACGTCTGAAATGACCAATGCAAAAATAAACATGTCCCATACAAATGAAATTAATCCCTATCTGCTTTTGACAGCACATTCGATTATCAGGCACACAATTGAACTTGACAGAATTTGAGGTTGACAAAATATATCTCATTATTAAGAGACCAAATCACAATTTATTAAACAAATTTATTAATTCCAAAAATATACTTTTAATCGAGAAGATGTTCTAAAATTTTTGCATTATCTTCAGCTTTTTGCACCTGCTGAACGGTAGTTCTGCGCATATAAGATCTGAGCGCTTCACGAATAAGTTCGCTGCGTGTTCGCTGTTCAGTATTTGCAAGACCATCTACACGATTTAAAAATTCATCTGGCATTGTGACTAATATTTTTGCCATTTTACATTAACCCTCCATGCTATAATTGTAACATATATTTATCACTTTGACAAGATTGTTAAGAGGATTAACCCGACTATGCTATGGACATAATATTTTTATTTGAAATATTATAACATTGTGACATCAAGAAAGGAGTGTTTTTATGGACGAAAACAATTATGAAAACAAGCATGAGCACCATCATGAAAATTGTTTTTTATGCGGACATCCTGTATTAAAACATATTTTGGTCGGATTGTTGACGTTTTTGGGTGCATTTGCCGCGTTTTATGTTGTAACCGACTGGCATTATAAACGAATGCTTGATCCGATGGTTCAAATGCGCAAAATGGACAGAATGATGATGAAAGAAGCCCGTCAGGCAGAACAAATGATGCATCGCCGTATGCATCAGGCAGAACGGCTTGAAAACAGAGCCGGAGAAATTGTTCACATAGAAAAAACAGATGATGCGTACAAAATCATTATGAATTTGAAACCGTTTGACAATAATGAAAAAAATGTCGAAGTTACAACAGAAGGCAACAAACTGACAATAAATGCCGCGGGTGAAACAAAAAAGAAAAACAAAAATGCCATAATCCGATTCACGCAAAGTTTTATTTTCCCTGATGAAGCTGATTTAGGCGAGATGAGCAAATATAGAGACGGAGAAAAATATATTATAGTTGTTCCGATTGAAGATGATTAGGTTAAGAGATTTAAAAAAGCCGGACATAAAGTCCGGCTTTTTTATGATAGAATTTGAGTTATGAAAATACTTGTTACAGATGATTCAAGCGGCTGGATAGAATACCATGTTAATGCGTTAAGACAAATTTTGCCCGCAGGATGCGAAATTGACACGGCAAAAAGCGCAAAGGAAGGGCTTGATAAAATTACACTGAATATTGATTCGCCTTACGACGTGATTTTCACGGACATGCAGATGGAAAGTGATTTTTTGCCGATGTATGCCGGAGAATGGTTTGTAAAACAGATTAAAACTTATAAAGAGTATAACAACAGCCGGATTATTATAATTTCAGCGGCACCTAACATAAAAAGAATTGCGGAAAAATATAATGTCGAATATTTACCCAAACCAATGTGCCAGTTGAGAGAAAATTACAGCAAACTTTTTGAATAAGAGTTTTTTTGGAAAACCGAATTTTTTGTAAACTTTCTTTAACAAAAAAAGAGTTTTTTTAAAGTTTAACCGCCTGCTGAC
Organism: Candidatus Gastranaerophilales bacterium; assembly: GCA_944325585.1. GTDB lineage: Bacteria > Cyanobacteriota > Vampirovibrionia > Gastranaerophilales > Gastranaerophilaceae > Scatenecus. The sequence goes on along the minus strand of CALVAS010000001.1, from coordinate 38,496 downwards.
CGATAAGGTTTTTGTAAGAAGGTTAGATAAGGAGTAAACTTTATGTACAGATACACGGTTTGGCCCGGCGCTTACAGCTTTAAAGAAGAATGTTCATTGTTTCTTTTATACATAAAAGAACAATTTGAAGAACTGATGAAAAAGATTAAATCGACTGAAAAAGTTATTGATAAATAGCTGTTGAAAAGGATTGTGTGAAGTGCAAATGCACGAAATGTAAGAGCGGATATTATCTGCTCTTTTTTATTATTTTTACATACCTGTAACGGGTATAAAATCTTTACTTTATAAAAACAGAAGGCGCAACAGTTTTACCCGTCACGCCTTTTCTCCGGCTGCAAATTTAAGGCAAGTTCGTGGGGGCCTGCCCGCAGCCGCCTTTATCCGTATTCCGCCGCTTATTTTGCATATATCAGAGGAAAGAATATTTAACTTTCTTTTCCAAACCATGCGCCACGCCCGCTCAATCGCAGGAGAACTCGGCTTTAGAATACGAATTTATTCATCTTCCTTTTTTTCGGAAGATTCCGCTTTTTTAGAACTTTTATCTTCAATTTCGGAATTTGAATTGATTTCAATTTTTTTCGGTTTGGTCTGTTCAACGTTTTGTTTCGGAACCTTTATAGTCAAAAGTCCGTCTTTATATTCCGCTTTGCATTCTTCAGGTTTTATCGGAGAGTCAAACGAAATTGTCCGTTTATATTTGCCGTAACGAAATTCGCTTGTGTGATAACGCGCATTTTTTTCTTCTTCGGATTTTTCTTCTTTTTCCTCCTGAATTTCAGCGGTTATTGTCATAAAATCGTTGTCCAATTCAACTTCAATGTCGTCTTTTTTAACACCCGGAAGCTGAACTTTTACTTTATAACATTTATCACTCTGTTTAACTTCAATTGCAGGACGCCAGGTAGTTACTTTGCGTACATTCAAAGGATTGGCGAATGCGTTTGTCATAAATGTGTCGCGGAGAAAATTATTTAATTCCTGATGTATGCTGTCAAAATACAATTCAGGTTCTCTTATCATCAAATCGTACTTCATTGAAACTCCTTTCACATATCCAGGATAAACTTTTTTTAATTTGGTTTCATTACACTAATCTCCTAAAAATTAATCCTTAAAATATAAACATTTGTTTAATGGAAGAGAATTGTTTACACCGGAATAATTAAGAAAAAAGGAGAGATTATGACAATTGAAATGGTTTTATTTGATGTTAGAGAAGATGAAAAGGAATTTCTTGAAAATAATAATTTTCAACATTTTAAATTCACATTGTTCAGTGAAAGTCTTAATTCGGAAACCGTTAAAAATCTGCCTGCAAATATTAAAGACAATACCTCCGTAATAAGCATTTTTACCGACTCTGATATAACAGAAGATGTCATCAAAGAGTTCAAAAATCTTCGTATAATTTCAACCCGCTCAACAGCATATGACCATATCAGCAAAAAAGCAGTAATGAATAGAAACATTGCTGTTTTAAATGTTCCGAATTACGGGGAAAAATCAGTTGCACAATTCACGTTCGGCGTAATTATTGCGCTCATCAGAAACCTCATGCCCGCGGGAAAAAATGATGTTAAAGAGGAAGATATTATAGGACGCGATATTTCGGAACTTTCCATCGGTATAGTCGGCACTGGTGCAATCGGAGCCTCTGTTGCTAAAATCGCAAATTTCTTCAACATGAAAATTTACGGTTACGATTTGAGAATCAAACATGAATTAATAAAAAAATATGATATTGAATATCTTTCGTTTGAAAATCTGCTTAAAAAATCCGACATTGTTACGGTTCATATTCCGTTCACCGGCGACAATTTTCATATGTTTTCCGCAAAAGAATTTGATTTAATGAAAAAAGATTCGTATTTTATAAACACCTCTTCAATAAAACTCGTCGATTGCGAAAGTTTATACAATGCTTTAATAATTAAAAAATTAAAAGGAGCCGCAATTGATACAAAAATATGCAGGAGCAAAAATGAAATGTGCAACGGCGAAAAACCTGTTACAAAAGTTTGTCAGGAGGAAGAAAAGTATCTTGAATTATTAAAAAATACAAATAACGTAATTTTAACCCCGCATATTGCCTACAACACGAAAGAAGCACTGGATTACATACTCCAAAGCACAATTGATCAGATAAAAGACAATATAAAAGGCGGAAATCTATACGGTGTTATGTAATTTATTTTTTCATAATCTGTACGGAAATCGCACCGCATAAAAAATCCTTTTTCTTTTTGAATTTGAACCCGCATTTTTCAAAATCTTCAATCAACTCATCAGGTTCAGGGAAAACTCTTTTAGATTTAACAAGGTACTCATAAGGGCTTTTATTCCCGTAAAACATCTTTGCAAAAAGAGGCGCTTCAATATCAAAAATTCCGTTCAGTAAATTTTTTCGCCCGAAATCAAGATGCAAAAATTCTCCGCCGGGTTTCAAAACTCTGTAAATTTCATTCAAAACCTTTTCTGGATTTGCTATGTTTCGAAGTCCGAAAGCCATTGTCACAAAATCAAAATTGTTGTCGGAAAATTCAAGATTTGATACGTCCGAATAAATAAATTTTACATTATGAATTTTTGCTTTTGCAATTTCGAGCATTTTTTCGGAAAAGTCGCATCCTGTTACATCCGCAAGCGGCTGAATCTTTTTTATAATATCCGCCATATCTCCCGTTCCGCAGCATGCGTCAAGAACTTTTGAATGCGGTTTGATATCCAGAGTTTCCGCGGAAATTTTCTTGATTTTCCTGTGAAGCCCCAAGGATATCAAATTATTCATAAAATCGTATTTTTCCGCAATCCCGTTAAAAAGAGAACGAATTTTTTCCGGCGATTTTGATAATGTCATAAAATTTAACCTGTTTTGCAATATCTTGATATTAACATATAATAAATTTATGAACATAGGATTTATTCCAATAGACAATCGGCCTGTTTGTTACACACTCGTCAAAAACATCACAGAAATCGACGATTCAATTAATTTATTCATACCGCCGCGCAAACTTCTGGGAGATTTAACAAAGTATGCGGATACCGCCAAAATTTTTGAATGGATTAAAACGCTTCCGAAACTTGATGCATTTATAATTTCACTTGACACAATTGCATACGGCGGACTTATACCTTCAAGAAGATGCCCCGATACATTTGAGGAAATAAAATCAAGGATTTTAAAATTCAAAGAAATTCTCAAACAAAAAGAGGCGAAAATTTATGCTTTTTCAAGTATCATGAGAATTTCAAACAATAATATAAATGAAGAAGAAAAAAAATACTGGGCAGAATTTGGAAAAAAGATTTTTGAATACTCTTTTGAATATTGCAAAACGGGAACTGCTTCAGCGGATTTAATACCTGAGGAAATTCTTGAAGATTATCTGGCAACGAGAAAGAGAAATTTTGAAATAAATAAAATTTATCTTGAATGGCAGAAGGAAGGATTTTTTGATACTCTGATTTTTTCAAAAGACGATTGTGCAGAATACGGATTCAACGTTCAAGAGGCGCAAAAGCTGGAAGAACTCGGCGGATTTACCAAAACAGGCGCGGATGAAATACCTTTGACGCTTCTTGCGCGCGCGATTCCGTCAGAGTTGAAAATTGCACCGGTATTTTTGGAACCTGATTCCAAAAATCTCATTTCAAACTACGAAGATGTTTCCATTGAAAATTCCGTAAAAGGCCAGCTTGAACTTGCCAAATGTGAAGTGACGGACGAAAAAAACGCAGATATACTGCTTTATGTGAACAACTTTGCCGAACGGCAAGGGGAAATTGTTATGAAAATTCCAACCGAACCTTTTCAGGGCACATGGAATACGCCGGAAAAGCCTTATATGATTGCTGATGTGAGATTTGCAAACGGCGGTGACAACAATCTTGTAAAACAAATTCTTGAAAAGCCGGTTGACGAAAACTTTTTCGGCTATTCGGCATGGAACACTTCCGCAAATACTTTAGGCAGTCTGATATGTGCCGCCAAAATAAAATTCGCGGCAAAAAAATATAACCATAATGCGTTTTTAAAACTTCAAATGACAAGACTTATTGATGATTGGGCATATCAGGCAAATTGCAGACAAAAACTTTTAAAACCTGATACAGAAGAAATTAAAAACTTAATTGAACCTTACAAATTACAAGTGCAAAATTTTTTAAAAACAAGTTATAATATGAATTATAAATACCCGTGGAACAGACTTTTTGAGGTGGAAATTGAGTTCATTTGAGATAATTCTGCTTGCTATTGCTTTAGGTGTTGATTGCTGCGTTGTATCTTTTTCACAAGGATTGGTTTTCACGTCAAACCGCCGCAAAAATTCATTTCTGCTTGCCCTGACTATGGGAATTTTTCAAGGTTTGATGCCCGCAATCGGCTATGTTTTTGCAAACCTTATAAACAAATATGTAGAAACTTTCAGTCATTGGCTGGTTTTTGCAATATTTCTGATTCTGGGTGTAAAATTTATTTTTGAAGCGTTTCAAGAAAAAGAAGATGAAAAAATTTGCTGTATCGGTTTTGCCTGCCTTATGACAATGGGGCTTGCGACAAGTATTGATGCACTCGCCGCCGGTGCAAGCCTGAAGTTTAGCGAAACAGAACTTTTACTGCCCGCTCTTGTTATCGGAACCGTTTCATTTTTAATGTCACTTTTCGGATTCTGGTTCGGGAATCTGTTTAAAAATTTTCCGTCAAAAATTCTGGAAGTTTCAGGCGGCGTAATACTTATAATTCTCGCAGTCAAAGCCTTATTTTAAAAAATCGGCATGCCCCAAATCAGGTCGCATATTATAATCTTTTACAAAACTTAATAAAGTTTAAAATCATGGAAACACATGCCACGAGCATGATTTCATGGCCAAAAGCTCCAAAACCATGTTACAGTTTCGGTTTTGCGGATGTTGACCGTGCAAAACCCGCAGAAATGCTTAAATTAAGACTTTCGTTACAATTGTTAATATTCTCATGTTGTGCCCTTGAAAAAATATCCTTATTTCCTATAATGTAATTAAGAGGTGGTCGAAAGACCGCGAGGGGTGGAGAAAACAGCCTGTCAGTCGGCTGGAAACTTTGCTATTGTTGTAGATTAAAGTTTGGAGATAGTATAAATTGTTTAGAAGTAGAGATATGGGTAGAGCCGTTGCCGTCAGAAGATGGACGCCGACAGCTTTGGAATGTTACAAACGCGGGTGCAACTGTGAAGGTTGTTTTTATAAAGATTTTTTCAGCGGATCATCACAAAAATGCCAGATGAAAGCATCAGTTCTTGAATTGGTTCGTGTTATCGGAACTCCTAATGTTGAATTGCAGCAATTTATTTTGGAAGATTAGTCTTTGAAAGTGAATTTGTGTTAAATATACATTACCTGAAATGATATTTACCCTTTAAAAAAAATCATTATTATGTTATACTGTATAGGCAGTATAAATAGGAGGTTCAGATGCACATTCACGTTAACGGACGAAACATTGAAATCACGGATGCAATCAAGGCTTATGTTAAGGAGAAACTGGGCAAAGTTGCAAGTCATTACGACCAAATTCAAGGAATTGAAGTTGTGTTGACTGTTATCAAAAATCCGGCTGCATCGGAGAAACATATAGCAGAAGTTTTGTGCAAAACAAACAGCGGTACAATCCGTGTTGAAGAGGCTGCCGAATCAATGTATGCAAGTATTGATTTGCTTGCTGACAAACTGGCAAGACAGATTAAAAAACAAAAAGAAAAAACATCAGGTTTCGACAATTCTTCAATCAGAACAGATGTTGTTGAAGAAGCTGAAGAAAAAGAAACCGTTGAAGAATAATTTTGAACAAAAAAGTTTCTTAAAAAATCCGGCTAATCAGCCGGATTTTTTTAAACTTCTTTATAAGTTTTAAAATGTGTTTTACAGACCTCATTAAGCCTTTCACGCCCGAATTTTTGAATAAATTCCTTGGCTGCATCTTTAACCTGAGACGCACAGCCTTTTGGAAATCTGATTCCGAATTCGCTTTCAAGTGCAGAAATTTTATGCACGAATGCGGCCCGCGCAAGAATTGAAGCTGCCGCAACAGCGACATCGCTTTCCGCACGCACCATCTGTTCTAATCTTATTTCACGACCTTTCTTCATCAGTGCGGATTTGATAAGACTTTCATCACCGAATTGATCGGACAGAGCATATTCACAATTTTCTTTTTCAAGAATATTTTCAATCGCTCTTGCATGCCCCCAGGCAAGAAGTTTATTGAGATTTTTTATATTTCCGTAAAGCTCGTTATACCTTTTATTTGCAATAACAATTACCGTATGAGGGGCATTTGCTTTAATCTTTGTTTCAAGTTCCAAAATTTTTTTATCGGTAATTTTTTTGCTGTCTCTTATTCCGAGTGATTTGAAAAACTCCGCGTTTTTTTCATCTACAAGAACCCCTGCAACGCAAAGCGGCCCGAAAAAATCACCTTTGCCGGATTCATCAACTCCAATATGCGGGATAAAAATATTTTCATTCATTAGTGTAAGCTCTCCGGAACTGCCATTGGTACAGGGACAGGAGCTTTCGGCTGCGGCTGTGGAGCAGGTGTCTGCGGCTGCACCGGAACCGGAGCGGCAGGTGTTTGAGATGCGTTATTCTTTTCAGCCTGAGATTGTTTAAAGTTTTTCAATACATCGGCAGGTGTTACAGCCGGCTTGGTATTTTCAGTGTTATTTTCAAGTTGATCTTGATTTTGTTCAGCATTTTCATCACTCTTCTCTTCCGGCTCTGCCTGTGGTTTTTCTACAGGAGCTTTTGTATTTATAAACTCTATCACCGGATAGTCGAAATCAGCATTTTTATATGGAGCTGTTGCAACTTTCATTACATCACGCCAGATAAGTGCCGGAACCGTTCCGCCCTGAATTGCTTTTGAATTGGTTGTGTTATCATCATTACCAACCCAAACTCCTGTTACAACATCAGGTGTATAGCCTATAAAACTTGCATCCTTGTAATCATCAGTTGTACCTGTTTTGCCGGCTGCCGGTTTGCCGATATTTGCAGCAACACCTGTACCGCTTTTGATAACATTTTTAAGCATTGCCGTCATAACAGCCGCAGTATTGTAACTTAATTGATGAGAGGACTTAACTGCAGGAGCGCGATAAACGACTTTTCCGCGTGAAGTTTCAACACTTTCGATTGCATAAGGCTGTACAACATAACCGCCGTTTGCAAAAGCTCCGTATGCCCTTGTAATTTCGAATAATTTTGTACCGTTTGAGCCTAACGCAATTGTATAATCATATTCAAGCGGAGTTGTTATGCCGAGAACTCTTGCAAGCTGAATTACGGAACGTACTCCGACTTCTTTAATCAATCTTGCGGCACAGACGTTGGATGAATACATAAGAGCTTTGTAAACAGGAATTTTGCCTCTGTATTTGCCGTAGTTATGCGGAGACCAATCACCGAGAGTTACGGGGGAATCGTCTATGAAATCGTTCGGACTGATACCTTTTTCAATTGCAGCAGCATAAACAAATGGTTTGAAAGCAGACCCCGCAGGTCTTACGGCCTGTACACGGTCAAACTGGCTCTGGGTATAATCTTTTCCGCCGGCATATGCCAGAATTCTGCCGTCTATCGGACTGAATGAAAAGACAGCTGCCTGCTGGTTTTTACCTTTTAATCCGTAAGCGTTCAGATTTTTGATAATCGCTTCATTAGCGGCTTTTTGAGCTTTTGCATCCAGTGTTGTAACAATTTTGTAACCGCCCTGTGAAATATCCGTGTCATCAAAGCCTAATTTTTCAAGTTCAGCCATAACTAAATCGCAAAAATAAGGCGCTTTGTTTGTTGTATAAAATTTGGGAACCGCACTGAGTTTTACTTTCGCTTCTTTTGCTTTTTCGTATTGCTCTTTGGTAATATATTTCATTTTATACATTCTCAACAAAACCTGATTACGACGCTGAATAGCCAGATCAAGATTGTTGAACGGAGAATATACGGACGGAGCCTGCGGAAGCCCCGCAATCAAAGCAAGTTCCGGAAGAGAAAGTTCTTTGAGTTTTTTATTAAAATAAATTTCGGCAGCACCTTCAACGCCATAGGCGCCGGAGCCCAAATAAACATTATTCATATACATTTCAAGAATTTGTTCTTTTGAAATGGTTTTTTCGATTCTTGCTGCAATCACAAGTTCTTTTAACTTTCTGTCAAAAGTTTTTTCGTTTGAGAGGAACAAAATTCTTGCAAGCTGCTGGGTAATTGTACTTGCGCCCTGAACAAACTTTCTGGCAATAAGATTTTGCACTGTTGAACGGGCAAGGCCGTACAAATCATAACCGTTGTGGTTGTAGAAATTTTTATCCTCGGTTGCGATAAGTGCATTGATAAAATCCTGAGGAACGTTTTTTATATCAACACGGGAATAAGTATATGCGGTGAAAGTTTTGATAATTTCACCGTCATGAGAATAGAATTTTGTAACAATATTAGGTTTAAATCCGTCAAGATTGTTTATCGGCGGAAGTGATGAAAGATAAAGGTTGAAAGAAACACCTGCTGCTAAAACAAATGCCACGCCTAAAATAAATGTTACTTTCACTGCCTTAAAAAATTTATTTTCTTTACGAACAATATTTCTTCTTGCCGCTGCTTTATCGGAACTTGTTCTTTTTATTCTTACCATTTGTACTTAATTACCTTTTAATGTTACTTCCATGATTTTAGTATAAAATTTAGTCATAGGCAAGTTTATAACAAATTGGGATATAATATTTTTATGTTTGACTTTATTATTTCGATAATTAATGAATTCCGCTCGTATTTTGTGCCGGAAAAAATTGTTTACGAAGTGACCGGAGAATGTAAAAAATGCGGCAAATGCTGCAATTACATGTACAGTGTCGACACATATACGGAAAAGGAATTTAAAATAATGCAGTTTTTATTTCCGAAATACAGACGATTTTATATTAAAGGAAAAGATGAACATGGCAATTTTATATTTGCCTGCAAACTTGTAACGCCCGAGGGGTTGTGTTCGGATTACAAAAACAGACCGCGAATGTGCAGAAACTATCCCGTTAAAAAACTTTACTTCCCCGGAAAACTCCATGAAGGCTGCGGGTACAGGGTTAATATAAAAACTTTCAAAGATTATCTGGATGGTGAAAAATCTTAACAATTTGCTTATGTGAACTTTTTATATAAAAATATATTTATGGAAAACAATTTTAATATACCTGAAAACATAACACTTAAAGCAAAAAACGAGCTTGAAAAACTTTTAAAAGGCAATTTGAATTTTGTAAACGGAACACCGACTTTAAAAAACATGTCGCTTGAGACGTTAAACAAATATGCATTTCATCAGGAGCCGTATGCGTGTGTATTGACATGTTCCGACTCGCGCGTTGTGCCGGAAATTATTTTTGACTGCGGAATCGGTGAAATCTTTGTGGTAAGAGTTGCCGGAATGACAACAGGAGCAAATGTAATTGAAAGTGTCGAATATGCGGTTAAAAAACTTAAAGTTCCGCTTCTGATTCTTCTGGGGCATGATGACTGCGGAGTTATGAAGTATGCAAAAGAACATTATCCGGAACCGATGAGAGAATTTTCATCAATTTTAAAATGTGTTTATCCGGTTTTGGATAAAAAAGAGGACATAACCTGCCACAACTTTTTCGCACAGCAGCATACAATCTGGGTAAATGATTATTTGATGAAGCATTCGGTCATTATAAACGAAGCCGTTAAAAACAACGAACTGTTCATTGCAAATTGTCATTTTGACCATTCAACAGGTCTTGTAAATTTGATATAAAAAAGATTCTTCACATTTCACTGAAATCAGATGATTTTCCTGCATTGCACAGACCAAAATCAGATGCGAAGAATCTTTTTATAAAAATGTTTTATCTTAATGTTTTCCGTTCGGATAGGCTTTCAAATCTTCTCTTCCGTAAGATTTTTTATCATGCGGCTTGTAGTCATCCGAATTTTTTGAAATCATGCACATTCCTTTTTCGAAAATATCTTCCGAATCATTTTCGCAGGATTCTTTTTTATCTTTAATTTTCTCTATCATCTCGTCGAATTTGCCGTTTTTCGCCATCACAATTGCTGTGACAACCGCTGCGGCCAACCCGAAAAGGATAAATCCGCCGACTATTTTAACTGTTTTGTCCATAAAAAATTTCCTTTCTGTATTTGTTAAAGTTCCACCATTTCAACGGTTTCCATATCTCTGTAATCGTCTGCCGAAACCGTATCGGGAGCCTGAGATTTTGCCTCAAGACCGCGTTCAATCAAATCAGCCTGTTTTTTAATAAGTTTCGGTGCTGCAAAAACAATATCCCGTCCGGTTGCAGCCGTAATAAGTTGAATTGTTTTTTCTGTCGGGGCTCCGTCTTCTCCGACAATTTCCTGAACCTCATAACTTGCCCAATCATCAGGAAGTCTGTCAATTGTTGTGTAACCTTTCTTTTCCGTACCGTCAAGACGTTTGTCGACTTCATTCACAAGAATATCCGCAACATATTCTTTCTGGCTTTCAAAATGACAAGGTTCGAGAACTTTGTCTCCTATAATTTCTTCTGGATCACGTTTTTCGTGTTTTTTGATTAAATCAGAAGCGATTTTCAAATGTTCAAGTTCAAATGCAAGAAACTCTTCCCAAATCATTTTTAACTTTTCATCCTGTTCGTCTTTATAGCAGTTGTAATATGTACAGACTTCCGTAAATTCATGAAGAAGAAGTTTCTCATACATTGTTTCCTCCGGATCAATCAAAGATTCATACATTGAAACATGTTCCTCTTCAACGTCGCATATTTCACCGAAAGTTCTGCGCAAATCATCATTCCCGTACATCATTCCGTGTTCTGCATAAAAATTGTGCGTCTGCTGTTCACCGGATACAAGTGTTAAAATATTAACTTTTGTTTGAGGATCCGCGGTATTGCGGTCATAATGGCTGCGAAGTCTTATTTTGTTGTCATTGTGGTGGTTTTGAGTCGGACGGCTCACCAGAACATCCGTTTGGTTTTGAATGATGTTATTCGGATCAATCCCGTGAATCATATATGCCCACTGACTGTATCTGTACAAATGATCAAAGTCTTCAAGCAAACCGAAGTTGAAAGTTTCACGAACATAATCATCAGGTTCATTCTGCGCAAGCCATGCGGTCAAATCAACTGCGACCTGTTCATATCCGAGGGTTGTTTCAAGCACTGATTGTTCCGCAGGCGTCATCCAGTTTACGGTCGTTTGCTGCATATCTTCAATCCTGCGGACTTCCGCAATAGTTTTGCAGACCTCACAGTCCGGACAAAATCTTGCAAAAGCATGTTTAAAATTCCACGCCTCAACCTCAATGCCGTTCATCAAAATTTGTCTTGTTCTTGTGTAACAGTCAACTTTATGTTTGTCAAAAGGTCTTTTAACAATATCATGCCAGCTTCTCAGCTGATTTTTGATTGAAATACCTTTTTCTTTTAACGGATTAAATGTCATATCAATTTTCCTTTCTGTTTATTGTTTAAAGCGTTTTTCCGGCGGATATCCAATTGACCCGCCCTCATTTGTCAAGTGCATATGCAAACAGTTCTCCGACTTTTCTGTTATATTCAATCCCGTCATCATGAGTAAAAAGATTGTACCAGTGACTTTCCGGGGTGCCGTCTGTGGAATAAGACGGATTTGTCATCATTAAAAGATGCGTGTTTGTGTCATAACGCAAAGGAAATAAGTCTTCCATCTGCATAAAACTCGGAAGTTTATCGCTGGCAAATTCATAACCGAACAGAGAATTTCTTATTCTTTCCAATCTTATTTCATAAGGCGTTCCGCCTGTATCGTTATCATTTGAAACTTCAACGCCCGGTGCGTACTCACGATTGTATTTAAGTTTTTCCGACCAATCTTTTACGGTTTCGTAATTGTCCGGATTTATAAAAGCCGTTCCCGCCGTTAATCCGAGGTTTTTGTAACGCTCAAAGTCGCCGGAACTTTTTTCTCCGACAAAACTCAATGTTGTCATTCCGGAGCGTGAACGGATAGCATTCAAAATATACTGCATTTGTCCGTATTCGGGCAAATCTCCGACACCTGTATAATTTTCACAATCATAACCTCCGATGTGTTTTGCGGAATCTATAAAAATCGCTTCAAAACCTAATTTACAAAGTTTTACGCACTCATCAATCCAGATTTCCTGATGCTGCGGATTACACCAGTCAAAACCTTCATCATCCCCGTCAGGATGTGCAATCTTCATCTGATCTGCCGATATTACCACACGAAATCCCGTTTTAAGTCCTCTAAAGTGCGCAAGATCATTAAATGCTTTAAACTGCTCCTCAGGTTTTACCTCATCATATATTGAAAAATCAATGATATTTTGGCTGTAACCCGCATTAAGTCTTACTCCGTAAATGGAATTTTCTTCAGTCCCTTTGTTATAGCCGTCTCCGAAAATATTCGGCCAAATCTGAGACAATATTACACAATTTGCCCAGCTTAATGCAGAAGGCGGAATTGCCGGCAAAAGTTTCATTGCACTGATAATTCCGCAGCAGCAATGTTCGTAAGTCATATTTGCGATTGCACGGTTATTTATTTCAATATAATTTGCCTGACGGCCCCAGTGGTCGCCGTAATTGGGACTTTCGATTTCCGGAGGAAATTCATAATAAAATTCATTGCACTCGCAAAGAGAACAAATCGAATCCACAGCGCGTTTAAAGGTTCTGGTCAAAAGCGTTGAAGGGTGAATGCCCGCAATCCATTTTTTGTTTGAAGCATTGCCGACACCTTTAAAACTCCGCACAGTACTCCAATTGTCGTAATGAAGTTTTGTACTACCGCTTTTTGTTTTTAAAAGTTTTTTAACAGGCGGCATTTCATTGTTTTCAAAATTTGCATTCATAACAAATTTTTTATAAAAAACACCTGCATTTTTTTCATTCTCTTGTATGGTTAATATAATTTAATTAAAAATTAATGTTTGTTAGAGTATTTCGGTGATAAAATTAAAAATAACAGATGGTATATTATTCGGACGACACTTTGTCGGTCTGAATAACAAAATATAAGAAGGAGTGGAAAAATGATTTCTGAAAAATTAGAAAAAGCATTTAACGATCAAATTAACAAAGAACTTTATTCTGAATATCTTTATCTTTCAATGCAGGCTTATTTTGAAAGATTGAATCTGAAAGGTTTTGTAAACTGGATGACAGTTCAAGTTCAGGAAGAACACGCTCATGCAATGGGAATGTTCAATTATGTTCACGAACGCGGCGGCAAGGTTGAACTTGAAGCGATTGCAAAACCGCAGGTTGACTGGACTTCACCTCTGCATGTTTTCGAAGAAGTTTTGAAACATGAAGAGTATGTAACTTCTCGCATTAATGCTTTAATGGATGTTGCAGAAGAAGTAAAAGACCGTGCAGCGCTTTCATTCCTCGACTGGTATTTGAAAGAACAGGTTGAAGAAGAATCAAATGTCGGCGGCGTTCTTGCAACATTAAAACTTATCAAAGATGACGCCAAAGCATTATTGATGCTTGATAAAGAACTTGCAGCAAGAACTTTTGTTGCTCCTGTTATCGGTTAGGTAATTTTTTATAAACAGAAACGACCGGCTTCGCCGGTCGTTTCTGTTATTCTTTAATTCAAGAATTTTTCCTGATACATTTCATTAGTCAAAAACGTAATCAATAATTGCTGCTTCACGGGCACGTTTAATTGCTTTTGCAATCATGCGCTGGTGTTCTGCACAGTTTCCGGTAATTCTTCTCGGAATAATTTTGCCTGCTTCTGTTAAGTATCTTTTTAATTTTGCAGCATCTTTATAATCGATAGAAGTTACTTTATCTGCACAGAGTGAACAATTTTTACGTTTTTTCTTGTCTTGTTCCTGTCTTGCCATTGTTTTTTGTTTTACCTTTCTATTTTGCGCTTGCGCGCTCGACCTGTTTTGTGTTTTAAGTGTTTATAATCCGCGGCGTCTTTGTGCGCACGGCTCGATTTTAATCTTTTTAGAACGGAATTTCGTCTTCATTAATCAATTCGTTAGACATATCGTCAGATTCAAATTTAACGATATCTTCACCGCCCAAATCAGAACTTCCTGAAGATGATGAAATTTCACCCCATCTTTCGATTGTATTGGCATCAATTTCATAAATTCTTTTTTCTGTTCCGTCGTCCATTTTGACCGCTGCGGTTTGAAGACGCCCTTCAACAAGAACTTTATCGCCTTTGTTGAGTGATGAAACAAGTTCATCCAGCGAATTGCGTTTTGAAATTACACGGATTAACATTTCGTCTCTGTCGCCGATATTCATCACAAACGCTGAAACCCCGACATTGTTCTGTGTAAAACGTTTTTCGGGTGTTCTGTAAACTGTTCCTGTTACGACTGATTTTGCTAATGACATTTGTTTTCCTCTTTTTTAATAATTCTGTGACAAAATCACACTATTTGCAAAGTTGTTTTTGGGAAACTTCCATAAACATAGTTCTTAAAAGATTGTCGTTTAATCTCAACTGTCTCTTAAATTCTGCAACTTTGTCAGCAGGCAATGCCAGAATCATTGTTACAAAAAATCCGTCACGGAAATTTTGAATATCATAAGCAAGTTTTTTTCTGCCTGTTTTGTCTGTAGATTCAACATTTCCGCCAAATCCTGTGATGATTTCGTTAAGACTTGCGATTTGTTTATCCACTTCTTCTGCATCTAAATTCGGTTTAAATACAGCTAATAATTCATAAGTTTTCATATTTTATTTCTCCTTTTATATTTATATTTAGGCTGTAAAGCAATAATATCATGGAAATACAATTTTTTACAAGATGTAATCGGCAAAAAAACTATAATCCGCACATCCGGTCATAAAAACATGTTCGGATAAATTTTCCCTTAACCCGCGCCATTCAATGATTACGGAGCCGCCAAGAAGATTAACTTTCACTTTATTTTCTGTTAAGTTATTTAAAACAGATGCAACAACCGTTGCGCAGGCTCCTGTTCCGCAGGCAAGAGTAATCCCGCAGCCGCGTTCAAAAACACGCATTTCAACTTCAGTGCGTGACAGAACTTTTACAAATTCCGTGTTCGTTTTTTCGGGGAAATATTCGTGCTTTTCAATCAAAGGCCCGTAAGTTTCTGCCAATTTTAGGGTATCTTCATCCGTAAAAATTACACAGTGCGGGTTGCCCATTGACACAGGAAAAATATCAAATTCTCTGTCAGCAACTTTCAATTTTCTTGAGCCTTTAAACGGAATTTTTTCATCTTCCAAAATCGGCGCACCCATATCAACTTTCACCAAGCCGTTATCAAGAAGTTCAGGTTTTATAACGCCTGCAAGAGTTTGAACGGAAAATTGCTTTTTATTTACAAGTCCTCTGTCATAAACGTATTTTGCAAAACATCTCATTCCGTTTCCGCACATCTGGGCGGTTGAGCCGTCTGAATTGTAAAAATACCAGCCGATATCCGTTTGCAAACCTTCCGCAAAAAGTGTCTCATACGGTGAAGCATTTGAACTTTGCTCTGTTTCCATACCTTTGACAAAAGGTATTATCATTCCGTCAGCACCGGCTCCAAAATGTCTGTCACAGAGTTTGACGGCCAGCTCAGACATTGAAATTCCCGTTTTTTTATACTCTTCAAAGTCCAGAATCACAAAATCATTTCCCAAACCCTGCATTTTTGTTATTTTAATTTTTTGCATAATTTACTCCGAATTTTCCGCTAATCTGATTTTATTACAAAAAAATTATACATAAAATTTCTTATTATGCCTTGCTTTGTTTATATTCCGTTTTAAAGAAGAAAGCAAGCGGGATTAACAGAAATGCAATCAGCGCAAAAATTGAAAATACATCAACATAAGCCATCAAACGCGACTGCGTTAAAAGAGATTTGTAAAGGTATGAATTCGCCTTTACTGTTGCAAATGTGCTTGATGCGTTTGACATAAACGTTCCCACAAGAGCCGCCATTTTTTGTTGAAATACCAGATTAAAATTTGACAGATTATCTACCAGATAAACCTGATGCATCTGGCTGTGTCTTGCAACAAGTGTTGATGCAACTGACGCTATAATTGCAGTCATTGTACTTTTGCACAAGTTGTGAAAGCTTGAGCCGTTTGTCAATTCAGACTTTGGCAATGTTCCGAGAACAAGTGCCGATACAGGTATAAAGACAAGAATAACCCCAACACCCATAAGCACTTGAGGAATTGCAATATAAATAAATGACACGCTTAAGTTTAAATTTATAAAGAATAAAATAGAAATTCCCAGAAAGAAAAATCCGATTGCAATTAAAATTCTGTTGTCAAAAATTTTCATTAAAGAGTTTATGACAAGCATCATCAATACACATGATATAATACGCGGAGCAAGCGCATAACCGCTCAAAATTGCCGTATATCCCATCATATTTTGCAAAAACTGAGGAATAAGAACAATACTTGAAAACACAAGCATATTGACAGATGCACTCAAAATCGTTCCGATTAAAAAGTTTTTGTCTTTAAATAACCTCAGATTAATCAACGGGGCACTGCTTTCCAGTTCACGTATAACGAAAAACACAAGCATACAGACTGAAAATCCTGCAAGCCAGCTTATCCATGCACAGTCAAACCAGTTGTACTGCTGGCCTTTATCCAGAACGACCTGCATTGATAATAGCCATAAAACAAGAGAAATCATCCCGAGAAAATCTGTTTTTTTAACTTCTTTTCTTGTTTCCAACTCCTCAATATTTGCATGAACCATTGAAATCGAAAGGATTCCGACTGGAATATTTACAAGATAAATCCACTGCCAGTCGGCGTTATCCACAATAAATCCCCCGAATGTCGGCCCGAGAATTGCAAAAACCATAACTGCAATTCCGTACAAACTCATCGCAATTCCGCGTTTGTCCTTCGGAAAAGCGGCAAGAAGAATAGCCTGTGAAACCGGTGTCATAGGCCCTCCGCCGATACCTTGAATTAATCGGCCAAGCACCATCAAGTTAAGGTTTGGAGCAATTGCGCAGATTAGTGAACCAAGTGTGAAAATTCCGATAAATACTTTTAAAAATCGCTTTCTGCCAAGCAAATTTTCAAGCCAGCCTGACATCAAAATCAAACATGAATTTGCAATCATATAAGATGTAATTATCCAGTTTGCCTCGTCAATTGTTGAACCGAAATATCCGGAAATATGCGGGATTGCAACGTTTGTGGCAGAAGTCGCAAGACATGCAAATGATGTGGGCAAAAGTATTGAAAACGCGACAAGCCAGAGAGGCGCCGGCGTATGTTTATAAACATATTTAGTCATTATTTAACCTTAACCTCCGGAACAACTGACATTCCGGGAACTATATTGTATTTTGAAATATCTTCTTTAAAAACTATTTTCACCGGAACTCTCTGTACGATTTTTACATAACTTCCGACTGCATTTTCAGGAGGAAAAAGACTTGCTCTTGCGCCGGTTGAACGCTGAATACTGTCAACTTCTCCTACAAATTTCTTTCCGCCGTAAGTGTCGATTTTTATTTTTACAGGCTGTCCCGGTTTCATATTCGCAAGCTGTGTTTCTTTAAAGTTTGCAACTATCCACATTTTCTCCGGAACAATTGCAAACATCGGCTGCGCAACCTGAACATAATTTCCCTGTTCAACAGATCTGTTTGTAATTTTTCCGTCTGATGCGGCGTATATTTTTGTGTATGAAAGATTTAACTCATCCTGTTCGACTTCCGCTTCCAGTCTTTTTATGGAAGATTCTATCTCGTTATATCTGGCTTTTGCGGATCTGCTGTTTGACTGGGCTGCGGTTAATTTATTCAAACTTGCGTCATACTCCTGCTTTGAAGAGATCCCCCTGTCATACATCTGAGAATATCTGTCAAAATCCGCCTGTGCAAAATCCAAATCGGATAAAGTTTTTGTAACCTGATTTTCCGTATTTATAAGAGCTGCTTTCGCCTCATCAAGTTTGGCTCGGGTTTCCTTGAGTTTCGCCTCATAATCTTTCGGGTCGATTTCAAGTAATAAATCACCCTTTTTAACCTCCTGATTATCTTCTATATTCAAATTTAACACAGGCCCCGCAACTCTTGGAGCAACAGTTATTACATGACCTTCAATAAAGGCGTCGTCCGTTGATTTATAATAAACCGTGTGAACCGCATAAAATATTCCGCATATCAAAAAGATTATTGCTGTTATACATGGCACAACGACTCTCTTTTTCATATATTCGGGGCGTGTATCTTCAATTTCCACTATATCTTCGGCATGTTTTTCTTCCACTTTTTTATCTCCTTTTATTTTTATATTTGTAATTTAACTTTATCTCTTATATTCATATTCATTTTTTCCAGCGTGCAAAATGTAACGGCAAGATCTTCTTCTGAAATATCTTTTGTTATCATTTCTCTCAAATATATATCTGCCGGAAATACCATATCTCTTGCTTTTTTACCCTTTTCGGTCACCACCAGTTTATATATTTTTCTGCCGTTTGAATCGGGTATTTTTTCGATAAATCCTTTGTGCTGCATAATATCAATTATTCTTGAGATGTTTGCTCTGTCCTTAAATGTGATTTCTGCAAGCTGTCTTTGATACATTATTTCCTCGTTTTCAAGAAGAAGGTTTAAGATAACATACTGATCCGGAGTCAAATCAAAACCTTTTTCTGTGAAAGTTTGAGACGAAAATCCGCGTATCAACGTACCTGTTATATAAATTAACGAGCCGATTCTGCCCTTTAAGTATTCTCTGTACATATTTGGTTTCCTAATGTATATTTAAAAAATTTTCTTGTGATGTAATTATAGCACAAGAAAATTTAAAATTACTACTGGTAAAAATTATTTTTTCAATTATCCCATGACACGGCCGTTCAGAGCCTATAATAAGAACTTTACGCTTAATGAGAGAGTAATTTTAATCCCGTAATACCGGAAATTATCAGCGCAATACATAAAAGCCGCAAGGCCGTAACAGGTTCTTTAAACAGAATAATCCCAAAAATTACGGTTCCGAGAGTTCCGATTCCTGTCCAAATAGCATAAGCCGTGCCGAGAGGCAGATGTTTAAGCGCAAGCGAGAGAAAATAAAAACTTGCAATCATGCCGATTACGGTTAAAACAGAAGGGACAATTTGAGTAAAACCGTGTGAAAATTTCAATCCGACAGCCCAGCTTATTTCAAACAATCCTGCAATAAGCAAATATATCCAATGCATTAGTTTATCTCCTTTCATTTAAACCTTTTATAAAAAACCTGAGAGATAAAATTATCTCCCAGGTTTTTATCCTTCCGTGTACACAAAATTTTTGTGAATTTTCTCTCGGACCAGCCGGCAAAACCGCGGAACCCTAGAAAATTTTTGTATTTAATTTTAATAAAAATATACAATGAAAAATTCTAATTGTCTATTTGGACATCTTATTTTTTACAACTGCCGCGTACGGATTTGTAAAATTTTCTTGACATAATCAAACGTTTGTTTTATATTTGTGATATGGTTATTCAGGTTAATAAAGATGAAAATTCAAAGGCAAGAATTCTGGAAGCCGCAACGGCTCTTTTTGCCCGCAAAGGCTTTGACGGAACAAGCATCAGGGAAATCTGCAAAGAAGCAAATGTAAATTTGTGTATGATTTCATACTACTGGGGCGGGAAACAGGAGCTTTATCAGGGAATTATTGAAGACCTGCTTGAAAAACAGCTTGAATATTCCAAAAATTTTCTTGATTTAAATAAAGACCCCAAAAGTATGAGCGTTGATGAATGCGCTGATTTGTTATTGACTATATCGGAAAAATTTGTTGACTTTTTCTATACAAATATTTCCTCTAATTTGATTGTTCTGCTGTTAAAAGAACAGCAAAAGCCTGATTTTATAGTCAAATCTCCGGTTCTTGATTATATGAGAGCCGTAGTTGCAAGAGTGTTAAATAAAGATGTTAATGACAGACTTGTTATTTTAAAAACTCTTTTTATGCTGTCGCAGGTGAATTCTCCAAGGATCTTGCCGGCATTTTCACTCAGACCTCTGGGGCAGGAGGATTTCTGTGAAGAGGATATTAAAATTATAAAAGAAAATGTAAAACTTTATATTAATGCTGTTATAAAGGAGGGTGCAAATGATGGTTAAAAAACTGCTCCTTATCGTTGTTTTGCTGTTTACGTCGCAAAGCTGTTTTGCGGTTGACATTCAGGAATTAAATATTGATTTTTTCAAAAAATTTAATGACGAAAATTTGAACTGTTATATACAGCAGGCTCTTGATAACAACCACGATTTAAAAAAAGCCGGACAGGTTGTCGAGCAATACCGCCAGCAGACAAAATATTCTCTCGGGAAAGAACTTCCGTCCTTCAGTGTCAGTGCAAACTATCTGGGGATAAAAGTTCCTGAACTGGACAATTTTCAATTAAAAGATAATGCTTTTGTCCTGCCTTTTGTGGCAATTTTCATTCCAAATGAAATCCTCAAGTCTATTAATTTATAAAATTTCTTTTTAAATAAAAAAATAGATGTATGCATAAAACAGTATGATAATTTGCTAAATAGCCTGTTAGGGAATTTATATTTTATTGGTTACTTAATATAGTTCTATTGAAATGAAAAAATTTATATTAATTATCATAATTCTATTTACCAGTTCAAGCGTATTTGCAGAGAATCAGGCTTCACAGGTTATACAAGCCGGCGTGCCCGAGGTTTTACATATAGAAAAAATTATTGTTGAAAATGCGGAATACGATAAAGATGAGGAACTAAAAAATGTGGAAATAAGAAGTACGGAATACGTGAATGAAAAATGCTACAGACTCTGTCTCAGCCCGTTTTCAGTAAGAATAACCACGAATTTATCAGATCCTATTCAGGTTAGCGCAAAAATGGAAAGCTGCTGCAGTACATGCGGCAGATATCCTATGAGTAATGAAGATTTATCTGTCAGTCCATCTTCTTATACTATTAATAATCCACATGATAAAGTTGAAACGGATTTTTTTACCCCAAAAGTACTTGCCCATGATACAACAGTTTGTACTACATATAGAGCACATTTAGTTATTACGCTTGGACGAGTTTAGATATGTTAAAAAAAATAATATCATTATTTATAATTATCACATTTACAGCACCGTTATCATATGCACGCGTGGGACAGCCGACATTCGTATTTGCAATAAATGATAACCCGGCAGCATCCGGAGAAAATAATCACAATGGAGATGATGGTTTATCAGGGGGAGCTGTTACGGCAATAACTCTCGGGTCAATAGGCGGCACGGCTGTTTTAGGACTTGCAGGCTGGCTTTATAAAAGAAAGCTGGAGCAAAACCTTACTGCAGGCTGTATAAGAGGTTCCGCAGACCCGCTTGTACCGTTCTGCATTGAACGTAATCCTAATGCAGAGTTTTATGCAAGAATAAACAAAAATTACCCGTACCTGAAAAAAGCATTAAGCCTAAATGAAATACATTATTGCCCAAATTCGAAATATCTTTTAATATATGACACCTCTATTGAAAAAAGAACATTTGATTCTATTAGATTTAATCTTCCGCAGGGTATTAAGTCCTTAAAAATAACTCATGTAACAGACCCTTTCAAACAGGGAGAATTAACGACGGAACTCTTTTTTAATCAAAAAAATAATAACTCAAGCCAACAAGGAGTAAATGTGCTTAAAAATATAAAAAACGAGATTACGAATGTTGAAGGTGTAATAATGAAAACAATTCCCGTAGACAGCTCCAAATATGACTCAGCTCTGTATGTCATAAGCAACTATTCTGCTAAAAAGATTTATGGAATTGTGTTTGAATTTGTTTTTTAAATTTTGTAAGCAAACAAAAATATAACAAGAAAGAGTCACTGGACAAGAGTTAATGTAAGAAACCTGAAATACTGGCAGACATATATTCCATTTATTGATGATTACCACGGTTTCAAAAGTACCAGGGAACAAACCCCTTATCTATATGACTTTCCTAAAAACTATACAATAAAAAAAGGAGAAAACATAAGAATTCTTGCAATGGGATTACATTTAGACAAAATTCAAAATGTAACATTTATATTTAATAATCTTGATGGTAACGAGATGAAAATAAATTTTTAGAATAAATAAAGAGTAATTATGGTACTGGTTTGATTATTTCCTACCCCTGAAATCCGCAACACAAGCCGATTGCCCGAAATAATCGCACCATCTGTCATACGCAAAACACTCACTTCAATACACATATGCCTAAAACGCACTAAAAAAGCCACCTTTAGTAGGTGGCTTAAATGGAGGAGGAGGTGGGATTCGAACCCACGGTACGCTCGTCACGTACGACGGTTTTCAAGACCGCTCCGATAAACCGCTCTGGCACTCCTCCAAATGTTTTATCAGATGTAATTTTATTGTATCCGCTCAATACTTTTTGTCAATAATAAAATTCCAAACTTTTCCACGCGTCTCTTATCACTCAAAATTAGTTTTATAAAAAACTCCGCTCTTATCAAACAAAAATTTCCGGATAAGCAAAAAAAAAAGCTATGTACTTGAGGTGCATAGCTGTTGATTAGGGATATGTGTATCTTAGTCTCTAAGGAGTATGGTTTTAATATAGCAGACCACCCTTAAAATTAAATCATTCATTTTTATGATGTTTGGTTGACAAACTATGTAAAATAATGTAAATTTTTACTATGAAGGTAGCATATAAATTTATCTTCGGTGTTTAATTCTCATGAAAAAATACTGGTGAGGTGCTATGCAAATTCATTTTAATACATTTAAAACTTATTCTAATTCTTACAGCCAAGCAAATAAACAGCAGCAAAATAAAAATATCGGTTTTACATCCGGATACGGAGCAGAAGACTGGGAACCTATTGATAACCCTAATCTTCCTATTAACAGCAACGCTGAAAGATGGAAAAATCTGGCAAAAGCGCTTAAAATGATGACGATTGACCAGTACAAATATGTGCATGACATTCATCCCAAACCGCCCAAACCCCTGTTCACACCGGAAGAAATAAAAAAATACCGCGATTCCTTCTATGATGATGTTGAACCGGTAGATTTGACGGATAATCCATATAATCTTAATGATGAAGACTTTGCCGATTGGAAACCGCAGGTAAAAGAAAAACCTGAAAAAAAAGTTGAATATTCTGATACTCTGGATGAGTTTGAAGACTAATTCTATAAATATTTCTTTCTCCCGCAATTTCATGTTATAATTCTGGTAATATCAGATTTATAAAAGGGATAAAAAATGTTTGACAGTTTAAGCGATAAGTTACAGAGCATCATAAGCAAAACAAAGGGGCAGGAATTAACGCAGGAAAATATGCATGATGCCCTAAGAGAAATTCGTCGTGCATTGCTTGAAGCAGATGTTAATCTCAGAGTTGTAAAATCATTCATTTCTAAAATAAGAGATAAAGCCGAAGGTGAAAAAATAATTGAAGGGGTTAATCCGTCCGAACAGCTCGTTAAAATCGTTCATGACGAATTAATAGAACTTCTTGGAAAAGAGCGCAAACCGCTTGAATTTAAAAGCAATCCTTCATTAATTATGATGCTCGGGCTTCAGGGTTCAGGTAAAACCACATCAAGCGCAAAACTTGCAGTCAAACTGAAAAAAGAAGGGAAAAATCCCCTTCTTGTTGCCTGCGACGTTTACAGACCGGCAGCAATAACCCAGCTTCAAACATTAGGAAAAGAAATTGAAACCGAAGTTTTTACAATTCCGGAATCCAAAGATGTTCAAAATATTGTTGAAAAAGCAATTGAATATGCAAAAAGCGGCAATTTTAATGTTTTGATTCTTGACACTGCAGGCCGCCTGCAAATTGATACGGACATGATGGCGGAACTTCTTTTGATTGACAGGATTTTCCACCCTGATGAAAAACTTCTGGTAATTGATGCAATGACAGGTCAGGAGGCTGTTAACGTTGCGGAAAACTTTGATGCACAGCTTGGTTTGACCGGTCTTATTTTAACCAAACTTGACGGTGACAGCCGCGGAGGTTCTGCATTAAGTGTAGCATACTGCACGGGAAAACCAATTAAACTGACAGGTACGGGCGAAAAACTTCATGCACTTGAGGATTTTTTCCCTGAGCGCATGGCAACCAGAATTTTAGGAATGGGAGATATTGTTTCTCTTGTTGAGCGTGCGCAGGAAGTTTTTGATGAAAAACAGGCCCAAGAACTTGAAGCGAAAATGGCAAAGTCAGAATTTTCATACAATGACTTTTTAAACCTTCAAAAACAGATGAAAATGTTCGGTTCAATGGGAAATATTCTGGGTATGATTCCGGGATTGAATATTGGCAAAGACGACCGCGACAAAATCTCACATGAAGGAGAGAAACAATTTAAACGGATGGAAGTTTTTATACAAAGTATGACGCCGGCCGAGCGTAACAAACCTGAACTCATTGATACAAGCCGCAAAAAACGTATTGCAAAAGGTGCAGGAATGGAACTTGCGGAAGTGAACGCATACGTCAAACAATTTGAACAAATGCGGATGATGATGAAGGGAATGTATGATATGAAGAGTATGTTTGGAAAAATGGGAGGAGGAATGCCGAATCCTGCAAATATGAAGGGAATGCCGAACATGCCGGGCGGTTTAAATCCGAAAATGGGCAAACACGCAATGAACAAGGCTCTAAAAATGATGCGGAAGTTTAAATAATATTACTATGAACATCAACGAACATATTGCAAAACGAATACTTGCTCTCAGAAAAGAAAAATCCTTTACAGCCGAAAAACTTGCATGGACTGCCGATTTGTCAAAAAGTTGTGTAAGTTATGCAGAAAAAGGCATAAAGTGCACTAAAATTTCAACAATCAATGCAATCTGCAATGCTCTTGATATTACTCTGGCTGAATTTTTCAAAATATTTGATTACAAAATAGACTAATTTTCTAACAAATAAACTGCAACCTACCAATTACCGAAATGCATTTTTTATTTTTAGAATTGTCTCCTTCACTAAAACTTCTTCAACTTGGCATACGCCGCATCCATAGCCTTGACGCCCTGTTTGCCGAAGTCTATCGTGTACATCATGCTGTCACCTACATGAATAACTTCTTTGATGTGACCGATTCCGAGTTTTTCGTGAAAAACACGTTCACCTTCGTTAAAAACATACTCTACTACAGGCGAACTCTGTTCTTTTTCAATTTTTTCCTGTTCTTTCTGTTTTTGTTCTGCAGCCTGCTTGTTGCGTTCTTCGAGCATTCTTTTGATTGCGTTGTCTTTAAAGAATTCTTTTACTTTTTCTTCATCCCGCTCTTTGTTCACTTTGTTTTTGACCAAAATTGTGCGGGAAGGAGTTCTTTGAGGCTGGCTGTAATTGCCGTAAGTTTGTTTTTGCTGTTGAGTGCCAGAACTTGTATTTGTTTTACCGCCCGAGGCAAGCCCTTTTGTCGGGGCGACAAAGCCTTTACCGAATCCGCTTGAGGGTTTTACATAACCGTAGCTGTCGGCCTGTGCTGCTGAGTAATTGTAGTCGGATTTGCCTGTTCTGGCTTTGGAAACCGCATTCTGGAATGTTGAAGAACCGCTTGTCGAGCCTTCAAATGAAGTCATTTCCAAAAGCTGGCGCGGAATTTCTTCAATAAACCTTGAGGGGTTGTAATATTTGTATTCTCCCCACATCTGACGGCGCTTGGCTGATGTCAGGTAAAGTTTTTCTTCTGCCCTTGTAACACCTACATACATCAGTCTTCGCTCTTCTTCCATTTCGGAAGGCACATTAAACGTTCTCTGGTGCGGGAAAACACCTTCGTCGCAGCCTGCAAGAAATACTATCGGAAATTCCAGACCTTTTGCTGAGTGTAAAGTCATCAAAGTTACGTTGTTTGCGATATTGTCAAGGTTGTCCGTGTCTGACACAAGGGCAACCTGCTGTAAAAATTCGCCTAAGACATTTTCGCTGTCTTCGGGTACAAATTCGCCCGCAACGTTTACAAGTTCCTGAAGGTTTTCAATATCAGCTTCGCTTTCAGGTGTGTTCTGCGCCTGAAGTTCTGCCAGATATCCTGTTTTTTCGATTACGAGTGTCACAAATTCCTGCAATGAATAATTCTTTTGTGCGTCTTTGAATTTCAAAATCAATTCTGCAAAATCTTTGATTTTGGAGCGGGTTCTTGGCGGAATATCACTGTTTTCGTCGATTCTTTCGGCGGCCGCAAAAAGCGAAATATCGAATTTGTCCGCATAATCCTGAAGATTTTTTACTGTTGTGTCGCCTATTGCACGTTTTGGAACGTTCACGATACGGCGGAAGCTCTGGCTGTCGTCAGTATTGTAGATAAGTTTTAAGTATGCAATAATATCTTTAATTTCTTTTCTGTCATAGAATTTTAAGCCGCCGTAAATTCTATATGGCACTGAGGCGGCCATGCAGGCTTCTTCAAGCGCACGTGACTGCGAATTTGTACGGTAAAGGATTGCGTAGCGGTTGTAATCCCCGCCGGAATCCTGCTTGATACGGCTTACAATAAAGTTTGCTTCGTCCGCTTCGTCCTGCGCTTCGTAATAATCTATCTTTTCGCCCTCGCCCTTATTAGAATATAGAACTTTGTCCACACGTTCGGTATTGTTCTCTATAATTGCGTTTGCAACATTCAAAATATTGGCGGTTGAGCGGTAATTTTGTTCCAGTTTGATTACTTTTGTGTTTTTGAAGTCTTTCTGGAAGTTCAGGATAATCGTATAATCTGCGCCTCGCCAGCTGTAAATTGACTGGTCGACATCACCAACAACGCAAAGCGAACGTTCTTCAGAAACATCAGTCAGGTTGTTTGTGTAGAGCATTTTAACCAATCTGTACTGCGCAAGGTTTGTGTCCTGATACTCGTCGACAAGAATATGCTTAAATCTGTTGTAATAATATTCTCTGACCTGAGCGTTTTGTTCAAGAAGTTTTACGGTCAGCATAAGCATATCGTCAAAGTCGATTGCATTGTTGTTGTTGAGAGCATTTTCGTATTCTTCATAAATTGAGGCAATTTTTTGGGACTTAAAATCTCTTGCAAAGGTTGCGAATGTGTATGCATCCTGCATTTTGTTTTTTGCATTGGAAATAACTGATTTAACGAGTTTTGGCTGATAAACTTTGTCATCAAGGTTAAGCTTTTTGATAGCCTGCTTAATCACCGCAACGCTGTCGGTTTCGTCATAGATTGAGAAATTTTTGTCCAGTTTTTTGCCTGACTGGAAGTTGTAGTTGTCAATGTTTTCACGCAGAATCCTTCCGCAAATTCCGTGGAAAGTGCCGACCCACATAAATTTTACGGTATTTTCGCCCAAAATATTTCCAAGACGTTCTTTCATTTCTTTTGCGGCTTTATTGGTAAATGTTACGGCTAAAATGTCTTTCGGACGCACACCCTGACGCACAAGATAGGCAATCCTTGTTGTTAAAACTTTTGTCTTTCCGCTTCCGGCTCCTGCCAGTATCAACAGCGGGCCTTTAACCGTTTGAACAGCGTCTTTCTGCTCCTTGTTAAGATTTTCAAGTAGATTTTCCATGCTCCCTATTCCCAAAATTAAATTTTTGTGTTATAATCAGCATACTTGAAAAAAATATTTATTGCAATTGTGATTTATCTCAGAAAGTAGGAAAAATGGCAGATGTAGAAGAAATTTTATTGGATGCGGACGACAAAGGTAATGACGAACAACCGTCAATAATGGTTCCGATAGATGATATGGACACAGTGAGCGCAGATTCTCCGCACACGGTTGATGAATTGGCTCAGGAACTTGCAACAATAAGACAGTCTGCCAAAAAAATTGCAATTATCGGGAGCCGTAACCTTCCGATTACGCACCAGCAGATGATTGAAACCCTTGCGACAGCTCTTGTAAGACAGGGAAATACCATCATCACTTCAGGCGGCTCTTCAGGTACAAACGCGGCTGCTATCAGAGGCGCTATGAAAGCAAATCCCGATAAATTGAAGGTTATTCTTCCTCAGACAATCGGGCAGCAGCCGAGCGACGTTCAGGATCAGCTTATCGGGGTTCCGAATATTATTGAACATGCGGATCGCGCTATGATGACTCTTGCTGACGCTTCACGCGTATGTAACAGAGAAATTATTGACGATTGTAATCAGTTGATATGTTTCCTTTCACACACAAGTAAAACTCTTCACAACGCAGTTCAATACGCTGAAGAAGGTCACAAAGTTATTACTGTGTTCTATTTGGATTAGTTTTTGTTATTTATTGCCGTTATTTTTAACCAATTCGCTGATGTTATACAGGGCATTGTTTGCTTTGTTCAGGTGGCGGGTTATCAGTCTCATGTTTTTCAGGAAAGTTTTCAGATTATTTTTGTCCTGACGGGTGTAGTTTTCATAAATTTCCGGCGAATAGCGGATAAAAAGTGCAACCTCTGCTGCAAGCTGAAACATAAGAATTGAGGAGAGATATTTGGGTGTAAAAGGTTTAAAAATATCGTAGATTATATCGTTAAAAGGTTTTGATTTAAGATAGTTTTTGTCGAAAAACAATTCTTTTTGTTTTTTCAATGTTTCATATGCTGTTTCCGTTATATTTTCTGTCATGATTTTCTCCGTGCTATTTGCCTGTGTTTATAAAAACAGTTTACCACTAAAATAAAAGTATGGCAAATAGCACGATTTTACTGTTACAATCAAATATTAAAAAATATCGAACAGAGAAAAAATTATCGCAGGAGGTTTTGAGCGAAAAAGCCGGAATCTCATGTGATTATTTGTCTGAAATTGAACGTGGCAGAAAGACTCCGAGTATAAAAAGATTATGTCTTATTGCGGATGCGCTGGAAATTGATGTTTATAAATTGTTTATGCAATAACTCCCCCTAATCCGGCACTTCGTACCGCCTTCTCCCGCCATGGGAAGAAGGAAGACGTAAATTTAGTAAAATTTCTCCCATCGCCCGACGCGGTGAGAAGGTGTGAGATATTAATCCGAACAAACAAATTGCCAAATTGATAAACTATTTTTTCTGTGTTATAATCTGTTTTATGGTCGAGGATTTAATTAAACAACTCACGGGCAAAAACAAACAGGAGTACGAAGCCGCAGCCTGCCGTCTTGTAAATACGGCTGATGTTGAAATGTTTAAGGCGCTTGTCGAAAAAGACGATTTCCTCTTTGATTTTGTCAAACAAAATGTTTCAGAGAGGATTTTGAACGCAGTCAACGAAACCAATTACAAAAATCTTCTCTCATTCTTAAAATATTATTCGCCTTCCTACGAAGATGCAATTATTTCAACCCTTGTCAAGTACGCAGACGAAGATTTGACCGACAGAATGCTCGAAATCTTTGAATCCGGTACAAATGATGAAAAGACTTACTGCGCCAAATTCTTCACATATATTCAGGATCCGCTTGCGCTGGAACTTTTGAGAAAAAATGCCCGAACAGAAGATGAATTTTTGAATGCAAACTGCGCTGCCGCACTCGGCGCAATGAAAGATGAAATTTCATACACCAACGCGCTTGCAGCCCTCAAGTCAGAAGATGAATTTGAACAGTTAAAAGCAGTCAAATTTCTAACAGCCTACGGAAATCAAGAAGCGCTTTACCCGATTATTGAAGCAATGAAAAACTCTACAATGTCTGAAAATATCGCGGCAGAAATTCCGTATTTAACAGAAATTTTTACGATTCTTGAAAATGATTTGGAAAACGGACTGCTGGTTTTGAATAATATCATTAACGGTCTCGGTGAAATTATCCCGCTTTCATCCGTGTTTGACTATGAATTATACGAGCTTTTTGAAAGGCTTATGGTTAACGCTGACGACAGCAAAACAGCAATTGTGCTTCTGAATGCGAACGAAAAGTTTGAAACGCTGACGGAAAATGACGAATATCTTTATGATGAAGACAAGGAAACAAAAAAAGAAATTATTGATATCAAAAAACTCTTAGGCCATATAAACAAAAAAGAGCTTCTCTGTTTTGTTAATCAGGAATTGAGTGAGGACAGCCCTTTTGTATATACAGCGCTTGATTTTGCGCAGGATATGTATGCGGTAAGAGAACTTTTGAAGTGCAGCAACCAGACAATTATTGTAAAAACCGCCGAAGTTTTAAAAGCTCACAACGAGCTTGACGACACCTCAAGACAGGTTGCGCTGTTGAAGATTACGGACGAAAACATCAAGTCTATTATAAGAGCTCTTTAGTCATACTTTTGCACATGGATTGACAAAGTCAAAAAAGAGGTTATAATATACATATAGGGAAACGGATTGGAATGCCGTTTACATCCAACCCGTTCTTCGTTCCCTATAAGAAAATTGAAATAATTTGTAAGAGATGTCCTATTAGCGTTAGGGCATCTTTTATTATTCGCCTTTTCATTATGCACCTCCTTTCTGTCGTTTTCTTCGTAAACTGTCTGTGACAGGGGAGGTGTTTGGAACTTACCCTCAAATTTATTATAACGGAAATATTATTAATAATCAACTTTGTTAAAAATCTTTCTCTTTTTATGCTAAACTTTTATAAAAGAGGGTTAAGATTGAATATGGATTTGATTGAAAAGACTTTAGCAAGTGAAGTTGTTTATGAGGGAAAAATAATAACCGTTTACAAAGATGAAGTTGAGCTTTCGACAGGAAAAACGTCTTTTAGAGAAGTTGTCGAACACTCGGGCGGAGTCGTAATTCTTGCAATATGCAAAAAAGACGGCATTGAAAAAGTTCTTATGGTTAAACAATTCCGGTATCCGCTGAAAAATGCTCTTCTGGAGCTTCCGGCGGGAAAACTGGAAAAGAATGAAGACCCGTTTGAAGCCGCAAAACGAGAACTGACCGAAGAAACCGGTTATACGGCAAAAAACTGGCAGGATTTGGGTTGTATTTTTACATCTCCCGGCTACAGCGATGAAAAATTATATCTTTATAAAGCAACCGATTTGGAATTTGTCGGAGAATGCCCTGATGAAGGTGAAATTCTAATTGAATATGAATATACGCCTGATGAAATCAAAAACATGATAAAGAACGGAGAAATTACGGACGCCAAAACAATATGCGCTGTTATGAGAGGGCTTGAATAATGATTAAAATGGTTGCAACCGACATTGACGGAACAATTTTAAAATGGAGTTTTGATTATTCACCTGAGGTTAAGCAGGCGATAAAGAAACTTCAGCAAAAAGGGATTAAAGTTGTGCTTGTGACGGGCAGAATGCATTGTGCAGCATTGGGAATTGCAAAAGAACTGGGTATAACAGAACCGATTGTTTCCTATCAAGGCGGTATGATAAAAGAGTTTTGTAAATGCGACGATGTTTTAATGAGAAAGGATATGGATTCTGAGAAGGCTCTTGAAATAATTGACTGGGCGCATGAAAACAATGTTCATATAAATCTTTATATGGATGATGTTTTATATGTTGAAGAAGATTCAGAAACAATCAGAAAATACACTGATGCCCGCTTTATAGATTATCATGTATGCAAGTTCGACAAACTTAAAATCAAAAACGTTAACAAGATTCTTGCGATTGACTTTGCCAATCCGGAAAGAGTTACGGGATGGGTGAATGATTTAAGTAAACTTTATCCGGATTTATACATCATAAAGTCGACACCATATTTTTGCGAAATCGCAAGCAAAGACGCGACTAAAGGCGCAGCAGTTGAATTTTTGTGCAAAAAGTGGGGAATCAAACAGGATGAAGTGCTTGCCATCGGCGATCAGGACAACGATATTGAGCTTTTGAAAGCAGGCGGGATCAAAGTTGCCATGGGAAATGCTACACAGGCGCTTAAAGATGTTGCTGATTATATAACCGATACAGTGGACAATGACGGCTGGGTTACGGCCGTTGAACATTTCTGTCTGGACTGCAACAAAGCATTCTAAATTGGCAAAGACAAAGTTGACTGTTTTCTATTTAAGCAGTTTTAGCAAATCCTGATTTTTAAGATAAAAGTTATTTGCCCATTTATCAAAACATTCATCTGAAATTTTATCTGACTGTGTCATCAATTGTGCCTGTGTGTATTTTGAAACACACGTCCAGGTTTGACTTTCAAGCTCTTTTCTGTTAACACGTTTTTTCATGGCATTAACGTAAGTTGTAACCTTTGACTTCGGAACATTGTTTGCCAGAAGACTTTTTTCCATTCCCCAGAACATGCCGACAAGAAAATTATCATAAAATATTTTTTTATCCTCGGCAGTGTATTCTGCTGCAAATACAGTTCCGCTTAACAAAATAAAACTTATTAATAAAACTAATAATTTTTTCACTCTCTTCTCTCCTTCCTTGCCAGCAAAACAACGGCATGCGCTTCAATCGCAAGTTTTTGGCCGACTGCGTCCATTTTCTCATTTGTCTTGGCTTTAATACTTATATTTCCCTGCCCTATTTTAAGGACTCTATCAAGAGTCTCGCGCATTTTAGGAATATAAGGCATCATTTTCGGCTCCTGAGCAATAATGTTGCTGTCAATATTAACAATTTCATATCCAGATTCCAGAATTTTTTCATGCACATGCTTTAAAAGAATCGTACTGTCAGCATCTTTGTATTTTTTGTCAGTATCCGGAAAAAGTGTTCCTATATCGCTTAATGCAAGCGCACCGAGCATTGCATCAATTATTGCATGAATCAGAACATCAGCGTCCGAATGCCCCATAAGCCCCTTTTCATGGGTAATTTTGACGCCGCCGATTATCAAATCACGCCCCTGACAAAGCGTATGAATATCGTAGCCCAAACCTATTCTAAACATAATTAATCTCCGTTTTTCGGAAATTATACCATAATTTTAATTTAAATTCATTCTTTTAATTTTACTTACATGAGCTCTTACGGTATGTAAACTGACATGCATTATCCTTGCAATCTCGTCCAGTTCGTAATTTTTTCTTAAAAGCTCTAAAACTTTTGCTTCCTGATTGTTAAATCCGTTCCCGATTTTTTTATAATAATTCATCTGCCTCAGTGCTCTCTGAATTTTTACCTCTTACTCTTGCACGAATTATCAGAATTATTATATATAAAACATAATCAAAATGATATTAGCCGAAAGTGTAATAATTTACAGCAGATTTCCGTATTAAAAATAATACTCCCTTCAAAATACTGCTTTTAAACTTTAATCTTTTTATTCAATTTATGCACCAAAGCTATATCTTCATCGGGAGATTTGCCTGTTGTTGTAAGATAATTTCCGGTCAAAATTCCCTCAACGCAAGATTTTAATGCAAGAATTTGATTCTCTTCACTCAACCTCATACGCCCGCCGCAAAATCTTAACACTGAATCCGGATTTGCAATTTTGAATACCGCAAGCGTTCTTAAAATATTTTCTTCATCAATTTTGTCATAGTAATTTTCAAACGGAGTTTCGGGAATCGGCATCAAAATATTTATCGGAATTGAATCAGGATGGATTTCCGCAAGTTCTAATGCCATTTCAATTCTTTGTTCAACTGTTTCGCCCATTCCGAGGATTACTCCGCAGCAAAGCTCCATTCCGTATTTTTTGACCAATTTGCAGGTGTTTAAACGGTCATCCCAGGAGTGAGTAGTACAAACTTCCGGATAATAAGAACGGCTTGTGTTTATATTGTGATGAAAACGTTTTAAACCGCTCAGAGCAAGTTTCTTCGCCTGTTCTTCCGTTAAAATTCCGATTGAGGCACAGCTTTGCAAACCGTCTATTTTATTTATTTCCTTTATTAAGTCAACAATCCCGTCAAAATCGCTTTCGTCAGGAGATTTGCCGGATGTTACAATGGCAAAACGCGAAACATGATGTTTTTTTGCTTCAAGAGCAGCTTTTTTAACGGTTTCACCATCAATAAGAGGATAGCTTTCAATATCTGTACGATAATGAGAACTCTGTGCGCAATAACGGCAATTTTGCGAACATTTACCGTTTCTGGCGTTTACCAGAGAACAAAATTCCACGTCATTCTTCATATATTTTGACGAAAGCTGCAAAAGTTCATCAAGATTTTTGTTATACAATTCCATTAAATTTTCTTTTGTAAGGGTAATCGTTTGCATGTTTTCAGCCTCTTTTATAATTGTAGTAATTGACCGCATATACATTATATGATAAAATAATTTTAAAAAAAGGATTTTATAATGTTTTGTCCAAATTGCGGTAAAAAAGTTAATGATTCTGATAATTTTTGCAAATTCTGCGGTCATGATTTAAGAGAGCAGGAAGAAATTCAGGCGGCAGAAGAGCATGAAAATTACAAGATGCCGAAAATCTCTGTTTATCAGGATACTGATATAATTACCGGAGTTGAGGCCGCAAAAGAAACCGCAGCCAAGACTGAAGCGGAAACAGAAGACGATTACGACAACAATTCAAATGATGACGAAATCGTGGTTTACGAAATTAAAAAACACTATATGGCGCTTTTTTGGCCGATTGTATTTTCACCTGTTTTCGTTGCATATTTTTGGATTTTCTACGTAAACATTCCGACAGTTTGGGGATTTATAATTGCACTTCTTGTTCTGGCGCCGATTGTATATCCAATTTTGCGTTATTTATCGGACAAGGCAGTAATCACAACATCAAATCTGCATATCAGACAGGGTGTTTTCAATATTGAAGAGATAACGGTTCCTTTAAAGAAAATTCACCTTGTGAGATTGAGAAGAAGTTATTTGGGTCGGCTTGCTGATTACGGGCATTTGATTATTGAAAAAGAAAATTCCGACAAAGAAATCGTTTACAGATATGTTCAAAATCCGGATGACGTTCAATTTATTCTGGGGAATTCCAGAGCTTACATCGCGGAATATCTGAAACAATAAATTTAATCAATAAATGCCACCGGAACTGCAGCTTTAAGTTCACGGACAAGTTTTAAATCAATATTTGTAAACGCAGCCCCTTCATCTTCACCCTGAACGGATTCAACAACGCCCATCGGATTTACAATCATGGAGTTTCCGATTGAATAAAGCGCCTTAGAAGGGCTGCCCGTAAGATTTGACGTGACAAAATATACAAGATTTTCCGCAGCTCTTGTAATATTCAAACTTTTCCAGCAAATCAGGTTATCTTCTTTTTGTTTTGCGCTCAGTGAAGTCAATTTAATCCAGGCGCTCGGTGAAACAATAATTTCAGCACCCATTTTAATTAGATTTTTGTATAAAAGCGGATATTTTATATCAAAGCACACGCTCACACCAACCCGCGCAAAATCAAGTTCCACAACCAGAGGCGGAAGATTGCCCGCTGTTATATACGAATCTTCGTTGCCGCCGAAAAATCTGAACAGATGTATTTTTCTGTATTTACCGACGATTTTTCCCTCTCGGTCAACGACAAAAGATGTGTTATAAAGTTTGTCCCCGTCGCGTTCAATTACACTTCCGCAAACAATATTTGTATTAAATTTTTTCGCGGTTTCGCTTAATCTGGCAACAACCACGCCGCCGTTTGTATCTTCAGGCGCATTTATAAACGATTCATGATGAACACCTGTACTGAAAAACTCCGGCAGAACAACCAGATCCAAATCGTTTTCACAATATCGCTCAATATAATTATTTACTTTTTCAAGATTCTTTTCTTTGTCTCCCAAAACCGGATTCAATTGTATATTCAAAATTCCTGCCATAAACCAACCTCTTTTATTGTTATGAAATTAATATATCATAAAAGGCTCCTTTATTAAAACTTTCAAGGAGCCTTTTTTAAAAAGTTAAAAAGTTAAATATTTAAATCTTTGAGCTCAACATTCTGAATTTTTACATCATTTTTAATTTTCATTTCATGAGCCAAAGCCTCTTTTTCACGAATGCTTCCGGGGATTAAAGCCGCATCCATCTTCAGACGTTCTCTTGGTGACTTCGGTTGCGCCGGTGCATGAAATCCGCTCTCTTTTAACCATTTGTTTCCTTTTGTTTTCGGTTCCGCGTATGCCGCAACATCAACCATCTCATGCCAGCCGCGTTCCTGGTTGCTTCTGTCAACGGTTCGTAAAAATTCGGTGAATAAATTTATACGGCTTGTTTCTCTGTCTTTGCCGTACCAGGATATTAAGTTCTTTAACAGCGGGCTTTCTCCGTTTGTATAGTCAAGAAGCCCTGTAACCTGCTTTCCGTCTTTTACCGCAATGAAAACCCCGTCTTTTGATTTTTTGTCAAGATGAAGTGCCTTGTTTAAAACATATCTTATTGCACTGTTAACAGTATTTTTCTCTTTAACAGCCATGCTGTCCTGACGTTCTTTCAAGTCAATTTTCATCATGAGTTTTTCTATCAAATCCCTGTCATCTTTGTTAATTGAATAAATATCAATAACATTCTCATGAGATTTAAGTCTGCCGCCTGCGATTCTTGCGCTTCTCAAGTAATTTGCACCAAAATTCGGCGTAGTATTGTTTATAGGTTGTAAATGCATAAATTTTTCTCCTTCTAGCTTATTCTTAATTTTAACGGTATGCTCCTACCGGATCTATAAATTATTAAAACCCGAAAAATTATTTTTTGCCAGTTTTTTCACAATTATTTCTATACCCGATTCCTGCACGATAACCTGATATAAAATACATTACAGGCAGTGCCGGCTCTATCCATTTGAAACCAGATAACACGCCGGCTGTCGCAATATCGTCTGCATGAAGCGCTATATCCAGAGGTTCGGGTTTTCGTTCGCTGTAAATATGCTCATTATGATGGTGTTTTTTGCCAAAAAACGGATCAATCAGCTTTTTAGACAGATAATTTGCAATCATGCTTCCGCCTACAATTCCGGTTGCGGTAATTCCGGAAAATATAACCGCTAACTTTTTAACAGGTGTTAAAGGTTTTATCATTTTTGCATTTACCATTTTTTCGCTGGCATAAAGTGCAGCACCCGCCCCGACATTACACAAAAATATGTTTGCAAGATACTGATAAACCCCTTCTTTGACTTTGTTTGCGGTACTTTTTCTGCTTTGCGTATTTGTAATAAAGTCTGAAAGAATTCCGCCTGCAACTCCGCCTGCAACAGGGATTAAGCCGATTAATGAAAGTCGTTTTATTTCGCTGAAAATTTCTTTTGAATCAAGATTTCCCGGCGAAGGCAGCAATTTTTCCATAAATTCTTTTGCTGACTTACTTTTTGGCATTCTTTCGGTTATCGTCTCAATTTCTTTTAAGGAAAACATTCTGTTTTTTGCATTTTTAAGGGTTTTTACAAGTATATCATCCTGAAGTTTACCTTCAGCAAGGAATTCGTCTATTATTTTCGATTGATTTTTAAGAACTTTATCCAGCGGGGTGTATTCAAGCAAACCTTTAAATACTGTTTTACCGTTCATTTTCAGCCCGCGTGCACCAACGTAGGAAGCTGTAAGAGCACTTGCGATTGTAACTGCGTTTTTAAAAGCCTGCTGGGGCTTGGAGCAGTTTGGGCGGTGTTTATGATGATTCTTTTTATGAAAGGTTTCATACCCCCAGACGCCGGCGCCTGTTCCTGCCAGAACCGGCGGCATTGCCGAGTGTAATTTGCTTAAAAGAGCGGGTTGGTCAATGTATTTTGCGACAGTAATAATTTTCATGCGGTAAATCTCATATATCGTAATATTGTTAGGCTTAACTAACAATATTATAAACATATTCCTTTGTCAACTCTCATCTCCGGTATTTTTAAATTAAATCTTTATATTTTTCGATAAAATCAGGGTTGGCTCTGCCATATTCGCGTATATAATCCGAAAATTTTAAAAAGTTGTTGAAAAATTTTTCGCTTACAATATGTTCCATCCTGCAGGCATTTTCTGACGCCTCTGCATTTGTAAGCCCGAGAACATTTTCAAAAAAATCGCAAAGAATTTCATGTTTGTTAAGTATTTTTTTTGCGAGTTCTTCGCCTTCTTTTGTAATCGTTATCTTTGAATACGGTTCGTAATTTATAAGTTTTTTATCGGCAAGTGCAATTAAGGCTCCCGTAACAGAGGCTTTTTTTACATTTAAAGCATTTGAAATATCAGTAACTTTTGCATGACCGTTTTTCAAAACCTGTTTATAAATTTCTTCCAGATAATCTTCCTGACTGTGAGAAAGTGTTTTCATAATTTTTAAAACCTTTCGAAATAGCCTTTTCATTAACAGACTATTAAATAATTATATATTATTTTTAAAAATTAATCAATTAATTATTTCTTTCG
This sequence comes from Candidatus Gastranaerophilales bacterium, assembly GCA_944325585.1. Classification (GTDB taxonomy): domain Bacteria; phylum Cyanobacteriota; class Vampirovibrionia; order Gastranaerophilales; family Gastranaerophilaceae; genus Scatenecus. Next base: position 264 of record CALVAS010000001.1, on the reverse strand, counting down.
GAAATTTTATTCTGTTTTTCAACGAGTTTAAGAAAACGTTTGTAGCCGTCTCCCCACTCGGCCATAGAATCCAGAACCGCCGCAAGGCTGTATCCGACATCTGTCAGCGTATAATCAACTCTCGGCGGAACTTCATTATAAACTTTGCGGATAACAAGCCCGTCCTCTTCCATCTGGCGGAGATTTGCGGTCAAAACCTTCTGAGTAATGCCGTTTACGGATTTTTTAAGTTCTCCGAAACGTTTTGTACCTGCAAGAAGTTCG